>JAFQPC010000180.1 GCA_017411935.1 Clostridia bacterium
CGGCAAATTGAAATTGCTGATTATCGTGGGTACGCGCCCTGAAATTATTCGCTTGGCGGCGGTTATCAACAAGGCTCGTCAGTATTTTGACTGCATTTTGGCGCATACGGGGCAAAACTACGATTATAATCTCAACGGCGTGTTCTTTAAGGATTTGAAGCTCGACGCGCCCGAGGTGTACATGGACGCGGTGGGCGACGATTTGGGGGCTACCGTAGGGAATATTATCAACTGCTCGTACAAGCTGATGGCGGCGTGTAAACCGGACGCGTTGCTTATACTCGGCGATACGAACAGCTGTCTTTCCGCGATTGCGGCAAAACGCTTACATATCCCTATTTTCCATATGGAAGCGGGCAACCGTTGCAAGGACGAGTGTCTGCCCGAGGAGACCAACCGACGCATCGTCGATATTATCTCGGACGTCAATATGGCATATTCCGAGCACGCTCGCCGCTATCTTGCCGACTGCGGTCTTCCCAAGGAGCGAACCTACGTGACCGGCTCTCCGATGGCAGAGGTGCTTCATAACAATCTTTCGGAAATTGAAGCGAGCGACATTCACGCGCGCCTTGGTCTGGAGAAGGGCAAATACATTCTTCTTTCGGCGCACCGTGAGGAGAACATCGACACCGAAAAAAATTTCAATTCGCTTTTCAGCGCGATCAACAAGATGGCAGAGAAGTACGATATGCCGATCCTCTACTCGTGTCACCCGAGAAGCCGCAACCGTCTTGCGGCAAGCGGTTTTGCGCTTGACAAGCGCGTGATCCAGCACGAGCCGCTTGGCTTCCACGACTATAACTGCTTGCAGATGAATGCGTTTGCCGTCGTTTCGGACAGCGGAACGCTTCCCGAGGAATCGAGCTTCTTTACGTCGATCGGGCATCCGTTCCCCGCGGTCTGCATTCGCACCTCGACCGAGCGTCCCGAAGCGCTCGACAAGGCGTGCTTTATTCTGTCTGGTATCGACGAGCGCGGACTTTTGCAGGCGGTCGACACGGCGGTGACGATGAATCAGAACGGCGATTACGGCATTCCCGTGCCCGACTATATCGAAGAAAACGTTTCGACCAAGGTCGTCAAGATCATTCAGTCCTACACGGGTGTGGTCGACAAGATGGTTTGGAGAAAATTCTGACGAAAAATCAAAGAAATTTTCGAGAAAGGAGAGAAACTCTTGGAAAATAAAATCGAAAATGTGATGTTTTTTTTGATAAAAAGTCTTTTTTGCGAGAGTTCTCTCCTGCCCGAACCGCTGTCCGAGGAAGAGCTTTTGGCGCTCTATGCGCTCTCGAAAAAGCACGACGTGGCACATCTTGTGGGAATGGCTTTGGAGCGACAAGGCTTGCTTCCGAAAGAGAGCGAGGTCGCGAAAAAATTTCAAAAGCAGCAGATGATCGCGATGCTTCGTCAGGAGCGTCTCGATTTTGAGCTTACGCAGATCCGTCGTGTGTTTGAGGAGACGGGCATTCGTTTTTTGCCCCTCAAGGGGGCGGTGCTTCGCTCGCTCTATCCTGTTCCGTGGCTTCGGACGAGCTGTGACATCGACGTGCTCGTCGACGAGAGCAATCTCGACATCTGTGTGACGCTGCTTTGTGAGCAGCTCGGCTATACGGCGGAGCAAGAACGGAATTACCACGACATTTCTTTGTACGCGCCGTCGGGTGTTCATCTCGAGCTTCATTTCAACATCCTCGAGCATATGGCGCAGCTTGATGGCGAGCTTTCGCGCGTGTGGGAATTTGCAACGCCGATCTGCGATGGGGCATTCGAGCATCGGCTGACGAACGAATATCTGCTGTTCCATACCGTGGCGCATATGGCGTACCATTTCCGTCACGGCGGATGCGGTATCCGTCCGCTGCTTGACCTTTTTCTGATGCGTGAGAAATTGACGATCGACGAGGCTGTGCTTCGTTCGCATCTGTCGGCGTGCTCGCTTGAGGCGTTTTACGAGAGCGCGGTCACCCTTTCGCAGGTGTGGTTTGGCGATGCCGAGCCGACCGAGCTCAGCGATGCGATGCAGGAATTTCTCTTGTCGGGCGGGGTATACGGCTCGCTTGAAAATCGTGTTAGCGTGGCGCAGGGCGCACAGGGGGGCAAGAAAAAGTATTTGCTTCGACGCATTTTTCTGCCCTATGACGATCTTTGCTTGCAATATCCCATCTTGAAAAAGCATAAGCTTCTCACGCCGATCTGCGAGGTTCGGCGATGGTTTCGGATCCTCTTTGGCGGCAGGGCGCGTCGTTCGATGCGTGAGATCCGTCTGAGCGCGAGCCTTTCCGAGGAGAGGCTTGACCGTACGAGCGAGCTGATCGGACGGCTTGGATTGTCTTGAATATGAAAAAAGAGCGTAGCTGTGGAATGACGGCTACGCTTTTTTGGGGGCTTTGTGTTTGATTTTGGTAGGGACAGGCAGAATTTCATTCGTGCGCTGAACGCACAAGGGTACGATTTTCCACTCACCTTGGTAGGGGTCGGCGCCCACGACGACCCGAGAACGAACGGTTTACAATTGGTTAGAATTGGGGCAATGCGGGCTGTCGTGGGCGCCAGCCCCTACGGGTTTATCAGTTTTTTTGGTGTGTGCAGTGAGAGCACAAAAGTGCGGATTTATTCCAAGGCTCCCTCCGAGAGGGAGCTGTCACGAAGTGACTGAAGGAGAGTGCGTAACGATACGCATATCGAGAACATCATTCTGCCCGCAGGCTCCTCCACCGCTTCGCGGAGCCCCCTCTCGGAGGGAGCCTTCGATATGCGTTCGTTTTTGCGTCGAGGCACACGGGAGTGGAATTCCACCCTCGGGCACGGACGACCAATGGTCGCCCCTACGGTGATAGATTTTCGTGTCTGCGTCATATCTCCCTTGCCAAAACCTCTACAATCTTTTCTGACGCGCCGCCTCGCCCGTAATAATCGCAAGGCGCGTCGGGGATCTGCTTTTTACGTAGGGCGAAAAATTCTTCCCGAAGCTTTCCGTTTTCGGGATCGACGAGCGACGAGAAGGGAAAATCGGTGCGCCGCTCGCTGATCTTTCGTACGACGAGCACCTTTTTGCCGAGAAAAATACATTCTTCTTGCACGCCGCCGCTATCGGTGAGCACCATTTCGGATGCGTGGAGCTCGCGGTAAAATTCCTCGGGCGGCAGAGCACCCGTCAGGCGAAGATTGGAAATTCCCGTGAGCTGCTCTTTGGCTTGTGTGACGATGGTTGGGTTGGGGTGAAGCGGAAACAAAAATTCGAGCTCGCAAAGCTCTCTCGCAAGCTCGGCGATCGCCTCGAAAATTTTCTCCAAAAACGGCAGATTTTCGCGTCGGTGGAGCGTGATGAGCACCTGCTTTTTCGGCGCAACGTCGGGCTGTGGCAGGGCTTGCCAATAGTCCGCAAAGGGATTGCCCACCGTAAAAATGTGTTCGGCGGACACTCCCTCGGCGGCAAGATTTTTTGCTTCGTCCTCGGACGGGCAGAAGTGAAGCCGTGATATGCGGGAGATCGTCTGACGGAAGATCTCCTCGGGGTAGGGATTGTCCTTGTGGTAGGTTCGCATTCCCGCCTCGATATGTACGACGGGAATTTGGTGAAAAAAACCGTATTCCGCGCCGCAGAGTGCCGAGAGGGTGTCTCCTTGCACGATCAGCGCAGAGAATCGGTCGGCATCGAGCATACTTTCGGTTTGTGAGAGCATCGAGGATTTGGCGGCGATCAACGCCGGTGGATGAGGGGCGAGGCGGTAGTTCGGAAAAATTCCGTGTTTTTCAAGAAGTGTGTCGAGAAGCTCGGCGTGCTGACGGGTATGGAGCAGCTCAAAGGGGATTTTTCTCTTTTGAAATTCCCACACAATGGGAAGCAACTTGATCCCCTCGGGACGTGTTCCGAGGACGAAAAGAAAGGGTTTGTTTGCTTTCATCGAAAAACTCCTTTTCTTTTTAGCCTATGCGAGAGGGGGGAGGAATATTCGCTTTTTTATTGAGGCTCGCCCTTTGGGAGAGCTGTCGCGGAGCGACTGAGAGGGCATTGTCGAAAAGAACCCTCTCCGTCACGCAAGCGTGCCACCTCTCCCAAAGGGCGAGGCTTCGGAGAGAGACGCACAAGGGTGTGGATTTTCTCCAAGGCTCCCTCTCCGAGGGGGCTCCGCGAAGCGGTGGAGGAGTTTCTTTGCAACGAGAACTCCTTCCGCCTCGTTCCTCGGCACCTCCCTCAAGAGGGAGGCTTTGGTGCTGCTTTCCATCCCTACTGTCGTAAAATAATACCCCTGCGTCGAGGGCAGGTATAGACAAGCACCCTTTTTTATGGTATAATATACGCAGAAAGCCTTGCGAGCAAGCATTTTTGCTTCATGGTATAATATACGCAGAAAGCCTTGCGGAGCAAGTCTTTGGGCTTCGCCCTACGCGCGCATTTGCGCGCCTGCGTCATTGACGGCTTCGCAAAAATGCCCTTGCAAGCAAGCATTTTTGCTTCATGGTATAATAAAATAAAGTAGTAAAAATTCAAAGGAGACACGC
>JAFQPC010000025.1 GCA_017411935.1 Clostridia bacterium
CCCCAGAGAGTTGGGAGAGCTCCACATCAAGGAGCTTCAGCAAAAGATCCTGAAAGCCGACGGTTTTCTCCCCGGCTTCCAAAATGAAGACCCCCTCGACCTTGCCCGTGGTGCTGAATTTTCTGCCACCTCGTACCGCGACGGATGCGAGCCCTCGCTCGTTACCAACGGAATTTCGCGCAAGCTGGGAGAGAACTTCAACGGTTGGTGCTCCCGTGGCATCTCCGAGGACGGAGAAACACTGACGATGAAGCTTTCCTCTTCCCAAAAGCTCACCCAGCTTCGTCTGACCTTCCACTCGGATTTCCGCTATCCCATTCGCGTCACGATGGCTCCCAACCGCCAAAAGCAACAGCGTCCCGGCGTTCCTGCCGAGCTCATCAAGGACTACACCGTGACCCTTTTGCATCACGGAGAGATCGTTCGCGAGATCCCCATCACGGACAATTATCAGCGTCTGAACGTGCTGACTTTTCCCGCCACCGAATGTGACGAAGCAAAAATCACCGTGCGCGCCACGAACGGCGCTCCCGATGCCGTCATCTTCGAGGTTCGTGCCTACGAATAAACAAAACCGCGCAACCGTAAATTCGGTTGCGCGGTCATTTTTTTATTATTCCTTATCAAAGGACATCTTGATCTGCGATGCCTGCGTCTTCTTGTGCTTGTCCACCACGTTGTGGATGCGCTTGACGGGATTGAGCAGCTCACTGATCGTTTCGTCGTGATTCAGCGTGTCGATGATATAGGATACGTACTTACACATATTGACCTCAACGTACCACTCTCTGTCGGCAAGCTCGGGACGGCGGTAAACGAGGTTCGTGGTAAAGATCTTATCGAACACACCGTCAGCGTATGCCTTATCAAAGTTTGCAAGTCCGTCGGTAAAGAGACCGAAGGTCGTGAACGCAAACACTCTCTTTGCGCCTCTCTCCTTGATCTGGAGTGCAACGTCGATGAGCGAACCACCCGACGAGATCATATCGTCAACGATGATCGCATCCTTGCCCGTCAGATCTCTGCCGAGATATTCGTGCGCTTCGATCGGGTTCTTTCCGTTGACAATGACCGCGTAGTTGCGGCGCTTGTAGAACATACCGATATCAATGCCGAGCACCGAGGAGAAGTACATACAACGACCCATTGCGCCCTCATCGGGAGAAATGATCATCAGATCTTCCTTATCGACCGAGATGTCGGGAACTGTCTTAAGCAGCGCTTTGATCATCTGATATGCGGGCTTGACGTCATCAAAGCCCGAAAGCGGAATGGCATTCTGTACGCGGGGATCGTGTGCGTCGAAAGTGATGAGGTTCGAAACGCCCATCTGTACGAGCTCCTGAAGCATCGTAGCGCAGTCGAGCGACTCACGTCCCGTTCTCTTGTGCTGTCTGCCCTCGTAGAGCATCGGCATAATCACGGTAACACGTCTTGCCTTACCGCCGATCGCCGCGATGATGCGCTTGAGGTCTGCGTAATGATCGTCGGGGCTCATCGGAACGTTCTGTCCGTACATCTTGTAAGTAACACCGTGGTTAAAAGGATCGCAAATAATGTAAACGTCGTGTCCGCGGAGCGACTCGTGAAGCAACGCCTTTGCCTCACCCGTTCCGAAGCGGGGACATTCTGCTTCAACGAGGAAAGATTCCTCTCCTCCGTGGCGACGCCATTCCTTGAGATAGTAGTCTACCTGCGCGGCAAACTCCTCACAGCCCTTCATACCAATTACACTCAATGCAGCGTATTGCGTATCATTCATTTTTCATATCCTCCGACGATAAAATTGAACTTATTCTCTGATACCATTATTATACCATAAAACTTCACGACAAACAAGCGGATTTTGAATTTTTTTCAAGAAATTCATCGAAAATTCGGTTATTTTAATTCAACGACGGTCACTCCGCCGTCGCCCTCGCCAAACTGTCCGATGCGGAAGGATGCCACGCGGCGATCGGTCTTGAGATACGCCCACAGTGCGTTTTTGAGCGCGCCCGTTCCCTTTCCGTGCACAAGTCGTACGGTGTGGAATCCTGCGAGCTGCGCCTCATCAAAATACTTATCGACGGCGTTCCACGCCTCGTCGCCCGTCATTCCGCGCAGATGGATCTCATCGCGAAAATCGCGGCTGACCGTGACGCGGTAAGAAGACGCCTTGGTCTTTTCTTTTCCGCGAACCACCGTACTCTCGGTTTCGAGGAGCTGAAGGTCGCTCACACTGACCTTGGTCTTGATAATGCCCGCCTGTACAGTCACCTTGCCCGAGCGGTCGGGATCCTCGACGAGCACCGCCTTTCGGTCAAGGCTGACAATGAGTACCTCGTCTCCGCGGCGAAGTTTTCTCGGCAACACGTAGTTCTCCACCTTTTTGACCTCCACGGGGTCAAAAGAGTCCCCGTGACGGCGCAAATGCTCGCGGATCTCTTTTCGCGCCTGCGCAAGCTCCTCGCCAAGGCGTTCGGACTCCCGCTCGCGGCGGAGCTTGTCCATCTGCTCCATAATAAATTCCGAGGACGCTTTCGCACTCTCGACCATATTCTGCGCCTTTCTGCGCGCGTTTTCCATCTCTTTTTCCGAGGCGGCAAGGCGCTCGGCGATCTGTCGCTCGGCATCCGCACGATACGCTTCGTAGTCGCGGCGCATCTTCTCGGCTTCATCTCTCGCTCGATCGGCTTGCTGACGGCTCGCTTCAAGCTCGCCGAGAATGTTTTCAAGGCGCTTGTTCTCCTGCCCGATACAGGAATTGGCGCGCGTGATGATGCGCGCGGGCAATCCGAGCTTTTCGGAGATGGCAAACGCATTCGATTTTCCGGGAAGTCCCACGATGAGCCGATAGGTCGGACGAAGCGTCTCAACGTCAAATTCACACGAGGCGTTGCACACCCCCTCGGTGTCGAGCGCATAAGACTTGAGCTCGGTGTAGTGCGTTGTGGCAGCACATAGTGCCCCTGCGCTTCTCATATCCTCGATGACAGCAACAGCAAGTGCCGCGCCCTCGATCGGATCGGTTCCCGCCCCCAGCTCGTCAAAGAGCACGAGCGTACGGTCGTTTCTCTCGTTCACGATCGAGACGATGTTTACCATATGCGAGGAGAAGGTCGAGAGCGACTGCTCTATGCTCTGCTCATCGCCAAGATCGACAAGGATCTTCTCAAACGGACAGAGCGACGTTCCTTCCTCGGCGGGCAGATGCAAGCCCGACTGTGCCATCGCGGCAAACAGTCCGAGGGTCTTGAGCGTGACGGTCTTACCGCCCGTATTCGGACCTGTAATGATGAGAGTATCGTATTCGCCGCCAAGCGTCACCGTGATCGGCACGACGGTTTTTTTATCAATCAGCGGATGTCTTGCGCGAACGAGACGGCAGACGCGCTCCTCGGTCAGTGTCGGCTCGATGCCGTCCATTCGGCGCGAGAGCTCGGCACAGCCAAAGACGAACGCGAGCTCGGTAATATTGCGATAATTGAGCGAGAGCGAGGTCGAAATATCGGCGATCTCGCTTGACAGCTCCGAGAGGATCTTTTCGATCTCGTGCGCTTCCTTGGATTCGAGCATACGAAGCTCGTTGTTGGCATCGACGACCGCCATCGGCTCGACGAAGATCGTCGCGCCCGAGGACGAGGTATCGTGGATCAGACCCTTGATATCGTTTCGACACTCGGCGCGCACGGGAATAACGTAACGCCCGTTTCTCTGCGTGACGATGTTTTCCTGCAAATATTTGGAATAGCTTCCGCTGACGTATTTGGCAAGCGTTTCCTTGATGCGCGAATTGGCGCTTCGGATCTTGCGACGAACGTCGGCAAGCGCGGGGCTTGCCTCGTCGGCGATCATCTCCTCGGAGATGATCGAGCGAAAGATACGCTCCTCAAGATGTCGGTTTGGAAGAAGTCTCTCAAAAACTTCATCGAGCACCGTCGGAAAGAGTCGGTTGGCTCGGATATAGTCGAGCAACGAGCGCGAGGTGCGAAGCACACTTGCGGCATCGAGCAACTCACGCGTCGTCAGGATCGCGCCCTTCTCTGCGCGGGCGCACAGATCTCCGACGTCGATGACCGCGCCGAACGAGGGCATTCCCTTGGCATCCGAAAGACGGCGCGCGTCGGTCGTACGCTTCTGCCGCCGTGCGATCTGTTCAAGATGCTCCGCGGGGGTCAGTGCCAGCGCGAGCGCCGCCGAACCTTTTGTCGGGCAAGCCTCTGCCAGCATCGCCCGAATTTTATCAAATTCCAGCGTGGTTAATGTTTTTTCGGTAATTTTCATAGATTCCTTTTCTGCGAAGCGCGGCTCACGGTTCTACCTGATGGTAAAAATCAAGCGCGTCAAAGCTTCGCTCCAGATGATGTAAAATATCGGTTTCGGCGGCACGGCAGAAATACGAACGACTCTCCTCGCTCTTCAGCGTAAAGGCAAAGGCTCGCTCGATCGGTGCGGCAGTCACAAAGCGAAGACAGGCAAGCGACGACGCGTCAAGCGGCAACAGTACGTTACGCACACTGTATTCGTCAAATTCGGGTAGCGCGAGATTTTCCGCGCGCTTGCGCAGACAGTCGCCGCACACCAGAGCGCCGTTCATCACGTCGAGCCACATCGACTCACTCTCCTCGGCGCCGCACGAGTCGCACCCCGCAAGATCGGGCGCATACCCCGAAGATACGGCGGCAAAAAGCTCATAGACAGCTTTGATCTGCCAAAGCGGCTTTGACTGCTTCTTGATGCAGTAGAGCGAATTGAGGGTCATTCGGAGCACCTCGGAGCAATCGACGTTTTCCTCGGTGATCTCGTGCGCCACCTGAGAAAGATACGATGCAAGTGCAATCCCCTCAAGCTCGGCATTGGGTCCCACAAAGCTTTCGAGCACCGAGCCCCCCGAGAGCCATCGGCGGTCGTATTTCTCGTAATATTCAAAATTTCCGTAGGTAAAGATGGTACAGAGCGACATCACCTTACTGCGCATCGAGCGTGCCCCCTTTGCCGTCATCAGAAATCTGCCCTCTGCCGTCAGTACGGTCAGCAGCTTGTCGCTCTCCCCTGTGGGAAGCTCCCGCAGGATCAGACCGTCCACTGCTTTTTTCATTTGTTATTTCTCCCGTTCATTCTTCGTCACGGTAGCCAAAATTGCCGACCGTACGAGCGCTTTCACGCCAATTTTCCTTGACCTTGACCCAAAGGTTCAGATAGACCTTCACGCCAAGCATTTTTTCGAGATCCTCACGGGCATACGTGCCAATGAGCTTTAAGGACGCGCCGTTCTTTCCAACGATGATCCCCTTATGCGATGCCTTCTCGCAGAAAATCTCGGCACGGATACGTACAAGCGTTCCCTCGTCCTTGAATTCCTCAATGACAACGGCAGTTCCGTGCGGGACCTCTTTGTTGAGCGTACGAAGGATCTTTTCACGAATGATCTCGGCGGCGATCTGTCGCTCGGGCTGATCGGTCACCATATCCTCGGGGAAAAACCACGGGGACTCCTCGAGAAACTTTGCGCACTCGTCGAGCAGCTCGTCCACGTTCTTTCCGCTGCGCGCGCTGATCGGAACGAATGCCGAAAAGTCGTGTCGTTCGGCATATTTCGTAATTGCCTCGGCAAGCTCCTCGCGGCGGTATTGGTCGATCTTATTGAGGGCGAGCACGGCGGGGATCCCGCTCTTTTTGAGGTACGCGATGACGTTTTCCTCGACCTGAGAGATCTCCTTGCCCGCGTCGATGACAAGCACAACGGCATCGGCTTCTCTCATCGACGAATCGGCTTCTTTCACCATAAATTCGCCAAGGCTGTTCTTCGGCTTGTGCATACCGGGCGTATCGAGAAAGACGAATTGCTCCTCACCTCGGGTAAAAA
>JAFQPC010000181.1 GCA_017411935.1 Clostridia bacterium
AAGGTTATCTAAGGAGATTTATTATATGAAAGCAACAGGAATTGTAAGAAGGATCGATGACCTCGGACGTGTCGTGATCCCCAAGGAGATCAGAAGAACCATGCGGATCCGCGAGGGCGACCCGTTGGAGATCTATACCGACCGTGAGGGAGAGGTCATCTTTAAAAAATATTCCCCGATGGGCGAGCTTTCGTCGTTTGCGGCGCAATACGCGGAGACACTCTATAAGACCTGCAATCTGTCGGTGCTGATCTGTGACCGAGATGCGGTCATTGCGGCAGCGGGGGTTTCCAAAAAGGAATATCAGGAAAAAACGCTCTCTTCCGAGCTTGAACGGGTCATGGAGGGACGTGGAATGTATGCTTGGCGAGAGGGAAACGAGCAATTTTCTCCTACCGCTGACAAGACGGCGCATTACGTGAGTTGCGCGATGCCGATTGTCAGTGAGGGCGATGTGGTCGGATGTGTGGCGTCGATTGCCGAAGTTGGCTCGGAGCGAACAAGAGAAACGAATACGGCAGAGATGGAATCCAAGCTCATTCTGACGGCGGCAGGCTTTCTCGGGAAACAAATGGAGTCGTAGAAGCTATATTAATAATGTACGAAAAACCTACGACATTGAATTTAAAAAATGGCGTTCTTTTTTAGGAAAGAACGTCGTTTTTTTGTGAAAAAATGCGTCGAATTTGGAAAAAAAGACAAAAAAATGAATTTTTTGCTAAATTTTTTCAAAAGTTTTTTTGCAAAACCATTGACAAATTGATTTCACGGTGCTATAATAGGGGCAAGAGTGGAAAACTCTAAAAAAATTTATTAAGGAGACAGTTATGAAAAAACTCAAACTTATGGGACTCCTTGCAATGATGCTTGTTGTTGCAACCGTCCTCTGTGCTTGCGGAACTTTGGGTAACCTCAATAAGGTATTTAACAAAGATTTCGACGTCACGGAAAAGCTTTTCAAGGAAGCAGCTGAGATCGAGGACCTCAAGGACTTCGCTTTGATCGCTTCGAACGACACTTTCGCTGTATTTGCGAAGGAAAAGGAACAGAAGGTTTACAACTTCCTCACGAAAGAGGTTGCTGCAACCTATGAAACCGACGAAGACGCTGCTTACACGATCTCCCTGATCGCAGGTATGCCCGCTTACTGCGTAACCAAGGTAACCGAAGACGTTACTTCGAAGGCATACTACGATGCAACCGGCGCAAACTTCGCTAACGTCGAGGACGTTGAGAAGGAAATCAGCGGTGCAAGAGCTGTTAACGCAAAGCTCGCTATCATCAATGCTGTTGCATACACCATTGACGAGGCTGCAGGCAAGCTCGAAGAAAAGGCTGCTGTTCCCGCATACGTATCTTATGAAAACATCACCGCTGCAAACGACGAGTTCTTCTATGCAATCGTTGGTGGAAACGTTATCGTTTACGATATCGACTTCACTCCTGTTGCAGTTTGGAACGCTCCTTCTTATGCACAAGACATCAAGACCTTTGTTCTGAACAACGGTGCAGTTCTTGCTCAGTACAAGGTAGTTCTCGATGAGGATGCTAAGAAGTATGACTTCCATGCAGACGGTAACAAGTACGACCTCGTTTCTCTCGTTATCTCGACGAAGGGCAACGTAAAGGACGTTAACCTTGACTACGTTGTAAAGGCACTCGACACGAATGCTGAATACTATGACAACACCAAGGCTGAGGAAGAGAACGCATTCACCGATAAGTTCGAGAACATCGCAGTCATCGCAAGAATCGAAGACAAGATGATCGACGAGAAGGCTATCAACTACGATCTCGTTCTGATGAACAACTCGGGTAAGGCTCAGCAGTCCCTCAAGATGGTTGACGGACAGGTCGTTTACGACGATGGCGACATCCTTCTTCCTTATAAGCTGACGGCTGAACTGTTTGCAGTTGAGACTGTTTACGGTAACGCAATCATCAACAACAAGGGTAAGGTTCAGTTCGCTGCTACGGAAGAAGTTGGTTTCTTCGGCGGATACTTCTATGTTGAGGATCGCGCAATTTATGACCTCGAGTTCAACGTTGTTTACGATCTGATCGAGAATGATGCTGAGATCATCGGCGCAACCGGCAACACCATCTTCGTAACGGCAATCACCGAGAAGAAGGACGATGCTGCTGTTAAGACCGAGACTCTCGCATTCATCAACGGCGCAGCTGAGGGTGAAGTTGTTGACACTTGGGAAAAGGACGGCAAGAACGACAAGATCTTCGAGATTGAGTACGCAATTGGCGGTTACTCCATCTACGATCCTGAGGCAAAGACCTACACCTACTACGCAGCAGATATGACCGAGCTTCTCGAAGTTGAGGCTGAGATTGATTTCGTTGCTGAGGGTAACGATGGTGACGTTGCAATCTTCAAGGTTGTTGAAGACGGCGCTACCAAGTTCTACGCATTCACGAAGTAATTTACATTTAATTCTTCAATGAATCAAATAGGGGTTGCACTTCGGTGCAACCCCTTCTTTGTATGATATCCAAAAGAGGCGCACCAGCGATAAGCAGGTGCGCCTCTTTTTTATGCGTGAAGATTTTTTACGATGTTTTCATAAGAAATACCGTATTTTTCGGCAATGTCGCGTGCATAACTCTTTCCGTCGGGCTTGGTGCGAATGATCTTAAAGGAACGCTTTCCTTCTTCAATGCCTGCCACCAAAGTGTCAATGGCTTTTCCGCCGTCGGGGGCGGTTCTTGCATTGATCTCGTCGATCTTGCTTGCCAGCTCGTGCAGGTGTGTCGAGAAGAGTGTGCGGCAACCGATACGGCTCAGTCCCGCAAGGACCTCTGCGGCAATGTAGGAGGCTTCAAACGAACCGGTGGAGGAGAGTGATTCATCAAGAAGTACCAGACTCCGCTCGGTCACTTCTTCAAAAATATCGCGCAGACGGGCACATTCCTCGCCAAGTCGTCCTTTGTCGATCGTATCGTCCGCTCCTGTGGGGAAATGTGTAAAAATGCCGTCAGCAATACTGATCTCGGCATGCTCTGCGGGAAGAAACAAGCCAAGCTGCATCAGCGCTTGCGAAAGTCCAATGGCACAGGTGATAACCGATTTACCGCCGCGGTTCGGACCCGTCAAAACGTAGATCATCGCACCGTCGGTCTGATTGAAGACCACGTCGTTGGGCACGATCTCGTCATCGACTTTGAGTGCCACGCAAGGATTGTAAAGACCCTTGGCACAAAAGACGTTGTCATCTTTCACGATTTTTGGGGTACAGAGGGGAAGTTCTTTCTCGGAAAGCGTGCGAAGCAGTGCCGTTCCCTTAACAAGAAATTCGATCTCGGGCACAAGCCCCAGCAGAAAATCGGTGTTTTCAAGAACATAGGATTGCACGATCTTCTTCCACGAACGCAGAGATTGACGGTAGACGTCGTTGATCGCTGAATTAAAGGCGAGCGCAAGCGCCGTCTTTTGGTTCTCGGACTGCTTTTTTCCAAAGGGAACGAGATTGGCAATGCAGGTGTATTCGTCGTCCTTGAAATTGAGACGGAGAATTTTTTCGAGTACGTCTCCCGAACGGAAAGGCTCGGGGTTGATCGAAAGCACGCCCGCGCTCGACGGACGGAGCTGTGCGTCGAGATTGACACCGATGGTCACGCTTCGAATGTCGCGCACGCGTGCGGTCAACTCCGAAAGCTTTGCGTTCAGTTCGGCATAGTAGTCGCTTTCCACCAACTCGGTGATACGGTCGACAAGGGTTCGGAAGGCTTCGCTTTGGAGCTTTTCGCGAATGGGTGAAAGTCCACGGTGGAGCGTGGAAAGACTCGAAATATAGAGCTCGATCTCAGTGATGCTTTCGAGATAGGATTCGGTCTCACCTGTATCGGCTTCGAGCCGACGAAGCTCCATAATATCGGTCAGAATGGGAATCAGACGGTTGAGAGTTTCCGCAATTTCGGGGCAGGCGAGCATATCACCAAAGACCGCCGTGCGGTGCTCAATGACCGAGGGATCGGTCGTGAAATATTCGTCAAGATTGCTGTTTTTGAGGACGAACACCTCGGTAAGCCCAAGCTCCTCGAGGGTAAACATATCAATCGCAGGGCGGTTCTCGCCGCGGTAATGCGCCGTTTGCGTTTCCTCGTTCGGAAAGATCAGGCTGAATTTGGAGAGGTCGGGGGTCGTATTCAAGACTTCGTCTCCTTTCGGTTAGGTTCGTTAGAAGTTCAAGCAAGCAAGATCCACGCGGCAAGTGCAACCTGAAGCAGAATGATGAGCGGAATACCGATCATAAATTTTGCGTGCTTGGTTTTATGGCGGATGAGAAACATCGTCGCAAGCATGGCGATCGAACCGCCGAGCGCAGAAAGCGCAAGCAGAGTGATCTCGGGGGTGCGGTGACGTTGCGCGTGCTTTGCTGCAAACTTATCGTAGCAGCAAACGATGATCGAAATCAGAGAAATGGCGAGAAGATAGCCAATAATAAACAAGGGATGGTCGGAAAGAAAATCAAACATCGTTTACCTCATGCTTTTTTTGCGGGGAAGCTGTCTTTCAGTCCCACGATGCGGTTGAAGGTGTTTTCGTTCTTGGTATCTTTGCAGAAGTAGCCGACACGGACGAACTGGAAGCGATCGCCTGCCGTTGCATTTTCGAGTGCGGGCTCTACCATTGCTCCCTCGATCTTCGAAAGAGAATCGGGGTTGAGGAAGTCGAGATAGGTCTTGCCCTCAGGCACTTCTGCGGTGTTCTCGATGTTGAAGAGACGGTCGTAAAGCATGAGGGTGGCAGGCTTTGCATACTTCGCAGAAAGCCAATGGATCGTACCCTTGACCTTTCTGCCGTCGATCGGCATTCCGTTGCCAGTTTCAAGATCGGCGGTCGCATGAATGCACTTGATGCTACCGTCCTCGTTTTTCTCAATGCCCGCGTATTTGATGATATATCCGCCCATCAGACGAACCTCGCCTTCGGGCTTCAGACGGAAGAACTTGGGAGGCGGTACCTCGGCGAAGTCCTCGGCGTCGATGTAGAGCTCACGGGAGAAGGTAACGGGACGGGTTCCCATTTCGGGATGCTGGGGATGATTGGGGAGGTCGAAGACCTCCTCTTTTCCTTCGGGATAGTTGTCCACGATGACCTTGATGGGATCGAGGACAGCCACACGGCGGGGGGCCGTTTCGTTCAGCTCGTCGCGGATGCAGGCCTCAAGAAGGCGGATGTCTACCAGGCTATCGGCCTTGGCCACGCCGATACGGGAGCAGAAGTCCACGATGGAGGCGCCGGTATAGCCGCGGCGGCGCATACCGCAGAGGGTGGGCATACGGGGATCGTCCCAACCGTCCACAAGCCCGCTCTCCACCAGGCCGCGAAGGAAGCGCTTGGACAGGACGGTGTAGGTGATGTTCAGACGGGCAAACTCGATCTGACGGGGCTTATGGGGAACGCTGACATTCTCGATCACCCAGTTGTAAAGAGGACGGTGGATCTCAAATTCCAGGGAGCAGAGGGAGTGGGTAATGCCC
>JAFQPC010000182.1 GCA_017411935.1 Clostridia bacterium
ATACAGCAGAATATACCGAACTTCTCTATCGTGTCCTTTCCGAATATGAAAAGCGAATCTCGCATGAAAAGCGTCAGCGTGGCATCTTGGACTTTTCCGATATTCGAAGATATACTTACCGTCTCCTTTTGGATGAAAACGGTCATCCGACGGAAATTGCAAAGCAATATGCCGAGGAGTTTTCCGACATCTACATTGACGAATATCAGGATGTCGATCTGGTACAAGATCAAATCTTTGCTTCGATCGCACTTCCAAACAACCGTTTTATGGTCGGCGATATCAAGCAAAGCATTTACGGCTTCCGCGGTGCCGAGCCCAAAGTCTTTTCCGATTACCGAAGCCGATTCCCCGACTATGAAAGTGAGGAAGCAAAATCTTCGGATGAGGCAACCATCTTTATGTCCGAAAACTTCCGTTGCGATGAGCCGATCATTGACTTTACCAACCTCGTTTGCGGAAAAATATTTTCTGCCTGCACAGAGAGCATCGGATATCAGAGAAAAGACGATCTCGTGTATGGCAAGGGGGTCATCGAACCAAGAGAAAAATACGCTCCTCTCGTCGAGGTTGCCGTAATTTCCACCAAGGTCGATCCTGAAGATACTCTTGATGAGGGGGAAGATCCCCCCGTCGCGAAAGAACTGGAAGCGGCATATATTGCCGAGGAAATCGACCGTCTGATCCATACCGAGAAAAAAGCAAACGGTGAGGCGATTCTCCCGGGAGACATTGCTGTTCTTTTCCGTTCGCGCACGATGAGTCCTTACGTAGCAAACGCGCTCAAGCAACGAGGCATTCTCTCGTCAGAAAGTGACGGCAGTAAATTTTTCGAAAATCCCGATGTCCTGATGATCCTTTGTCTCCTCAACACCGTGGATAATCCGCATCGCGATATTTTTCTCACGGGCACACTTCGTTCTCCGCTCTTTGGCTTCAATATGAACGATCTGCTCGAAATTCGAAATGGTGCATCTTCGGCATATTCGCTTTACGACGCACTTCTTTTTCGAGCAAAAGAGGAAAACGAGCTTGGAGAAAAATGCCGCAGATTTGATGAAACCCTACAAGCACTCCGCCGCGATGCGCGTGCCATGCCTGTCGACCGTTTCTTGCGGATCCTCTTTGAATCCGACCAAATGATTGCCTCGGGTCTTGTAAGCGACAGCACATCGGACAGCAACGGCGGAAATCTGCTCCGCCTTTACGAATATGCTCGTACCTTTGAAGCAGGATCTTTTAAGGGGCTTTATAATTTCATTGAATTTATCAATACTCTGATCGAAGAAGAAAAAACAATGAAGATCCCGCCCAAAGGAAGCTCCCCCGACCGCGTCAATCTGATGACGATCCACCAATCCAAGGGTCTTGAGTTTCCCGTGTGTTTCGTCTGTGGAACGGCAAGCACCTTTAACCGTCAAGATCAAAGAGCAAGTCTTCTCTTTGAATATCCCTCCGGTGTAGCAATGAAAATTTCAGACACTACGGGCTTTGCCAGAATCAATACGCCAATGCGTGAAGCACTTTCTATACAAAACGGAATTGCGCAAAGCGAAGAAGAAATGCGTGTTCTTTACGTCGCGCTCACGCGTGCACGCGAACGCCTTTACGTCACCGCATCAACCGCAAAAGCCGCAGAAAAGTTAGAAGCATCTGCCAAAGCAAAAGCCGCATTTTGTGACAGATACACCTTGCTTCGTTGTAATTCGTATCTTGATTGGATCCTGCTTCCCTTTGCCGACTCTGATTGCGACACTTCTTGCGCAAAACTCTTTTTTGTCACCCCCTCAGAAATCAAAGTGAATGAAGAAACAGAAATCAAAGAGGACGTCTCGATCGTAGAAGATGTAACAGCAGATGCCGAGCTTCTTGAAAAGCTCAAAAAAAGCTTTGCATTCCAGTATCCTTACCGTGATCTGCAACGTATTCCCGCAAAGATTTCGGTCTCCCGCCTCTCGCCTGACGTTTTGGATGAGCACGACGATTCGATCGACCTCTTTTCTGAAAAGAAAACGCAAGTTCCCGACTTTTTCCTTTCGGATCGACCCACAAGCGTCGATCCTACTGAAAGAGGAACGGCAACACACCTCTTCCTGCAATTTTGCGATTTCGAGTATGCAGAACGAAACGGTGCGCAAGCCGAACTTGACCGTTTGGTTGTAAAAAAATTTCTGCCGGAAAATCTTGCAAAAATTCTTTATTTGGAAGAGCTCGAAGCATTTCTTGTAAGCGATCTCTTTAAAAAAATCAAATGTGCCTCAAAAATTATTCGTGAGCAACGCTTCAATCTTCTTCTCTCACCGAAAAATTTTACGAAAGACCAAAAATTTTTCGATCAGCTCGGCGAAGAGAAACTAGCCGTCCAAGGCGTCATCGACTTGATTTTAATTGATGAGAACGGTGAGATTTCTCTCTTTGACTACAAGACTGACCGTCTTTCCAAAGCAGAGAGAGCCGATCCGACACTCGCACAAAAGACGTTACAGAGACGACACGGACTTCAGCTCTCCTATTACACGCACGCCATTGAGGAGCTTTTCGGTCGCAAATGCAAAAAGGTGTGCGTCTATGCCACCCATACAGGAAAGCTCTTTGATATCACACCGACACCCCTGACCTTTTCCGACGATCTTCTCGACAAACTTTGACAATTCAAAGTCGTCCGTCATATCCTATCTAAGGGGGACGCTCCCTAAAAACAAAAAATAAGATAGGAGACTTTATGGCAACGATAGAAAATTTTGCAACCGTTCGTTATACGTCGGGCGGAGTGGAAACGGTTCGCGTTTCCAATTTGGCAGAGGTCGAGCTCGAATCCTCCGCTCTGCTGACAAAAACACCTTTGAGTGCCACGTATACCGAAGATGATACCCTCACGTATATCATCAGCATTCAGAACACCTCGGCAACTGCGCTGACCAACGTCAGAGTAGAAGACAATCTCGGAACGTTCCCGTTTGGGGCGACTGAACTCACTCCCCTGACCTATGCAGGCAACGCTATTCTTCTGATCGACGGACAAAACACCACGGCAGAGCTCACGGTCGATTCGTCGATGGACGGCACGCTGATCTTTACCGTAGCGTCGCTCCCCGCAGGAGCTACGGCAAATATCGTTTATAACGCACGAATCAATGAATTTGCCCCCTTGGAGCTCGATGCTACCATCGTCAATACGGCAACGATCTCGGCAGACGCAGAATGCGTCGCAGGAGAAGCTTCGGCAACCGTTACGGCACTCGGTGGCGCGAACGTTTCGGTGCTCAAGTCGATGTCGCCGAACCCCGTCGTCTGCGGTGATACGCTCACCTATACCATCCGAATTTATAATTACGGAAACGCCCCCGCAGAAAACGTACAGCTCACCGACGTGTTTGATCCCGCCCCCGAAAGCATTACCGTCACGCGGAACGGAGTTGCATTCCCCGCGACCGATTTCACCTATGAAAACGGTGTCCTGACACTGCCTGCCAACACGGCAGAGGCAGATACCGTCCCCGCCGCCACTTTCACAAGAAATCCCGAAACGGGAGAGGTCACCGTCACCCCCGGTATGGTAGAATATATCATTACGGGAAGAATCTAACCAAAAAAGACTGCTGTGAATCTCACAGCAGTCTTTTTCTATTGAATAATTAATAAAAGGTAGCGACCTCTTGCTTGGGCGGAACGGCAAATTCGGTGGACTCCACGTAAAGAACAGGACCCGCCTGACGGTAGAGTTTGGTCCGCTCGAGCTTGATCTTTCCCTTTACCGTGATCCAATCTCGCATTTTGAGCTTTGGCGCGTTTTTGAAGACGCACACGAAACCGCTAT
>JAFQPC010000183.1 GCA_017411935.1 Clostridia bacterium
CCCGCTCCCATTCATTCGCTCAAAAACTAAGATCAATCAAAAAGAACCGATGCGAAATCGCATCGGTTCTTTGTTGTATTCAGTTTATCTGAGGCTTACAAAAGAGTTTTCGATCAGCGCGTGGTGCGCAGCATTCATCGGTTGTTCGATAAACGAAATTTCATAAGTGCTATTTCCAATCGTAATCACATAAAGGGTTACACTACCGGTTCCTTCACTATCAGAAATGGTGCAGGAGATCTTTGTAAACTTGAGTCCATCTGCGGTTGTGGACTGAACGATTGCCTTATCGGTCACGGTCGTTCCGTCTTCTTCAAATATTCCGGTGAAAAATTCACCGAGCTTTTCATCTCCCCAAAGGGTATGGTCGTCATCGAGATTTCTCGGATGGGTAACAATGCCGAAAAGCGAAGTTTCAGATTCAAACATGACATCACCTTCGACAACCGTCATTGTCCAAGCTTCGGGATAGTAGAAAGCAAGCGTGTTGTTGCTGAAGATCTTAGCGCCCTCGGGAGCAGTTGCGGGAGCTACGGTGATGTAGTCTGCGTTCTTTGCATATTCAGCAAAGAAGCTTCCCTCGGTAATCGAGATAATAGTGTTTGCCGAACAATCGGAGAAGACGTATTCACCTGCATAGATCAGAGTGAACTCATTCTTTGCAGCATTCCAAACGTACTTGTCGCTCGTAACGCTTGCATTGAGTTGGTTCGGGTCAAAGCCCTTGCCCTTCATATTGGAGATCATCAGCTCCAATGCGTTCGAAGCATCCTTCGAGGTATCTCCGACCAAGGCTTCATTGATCGAAGCAACGAGCTTTTCGTCTGCCGCGGTCATTGCACCATAAACCTTATCGGTATTCGTGTCCCAAATGAACTTGACACCGGTCTGGCTGATGCCCGAAAGGTAATAGCCTTCTTCTTCCAAGAACGCTGCTACCTGTGCAGGCGTTGCGAAAGACTGATCGGAGTTTGCGATCAAGGCGTTGATCTTCGACAGAATTTCATTGTCAGCGCCCTCAAGCTTCTTATCACCGAGCAGGTTTACTTCGTACAAGCTCTTGCATCCGATGAATGCGCCGTCACCCAGATCGATGACCGAAGTGGGAACCGTAACTTTCGTGATGGCTACGCAGTTACGGAATGCGCCGTCCTCGATGGTCAGAAGACCCTCGGGAAGCGTGAAGTTCGTCAGCTTCTTGCAATTTTCAAAGGCACCCTCACCGACCGAAAGAAGTCCTGCAGGGAAAGAAACCTTTGTCAGGGCGTCACATCCTCTGAACGCACCCTTGCCGATCGTCGTCAGACCCTTGGGGAGAGTGATCTTCGTCAGATAATCACAATCTGCAAAAGCAAAGTCTCCGATATAGCCGACCGAGTCGGGAATGGTGATCGAAGAAATGTTCGTTTTTGCCGAAAAAGCAGAGTCACCGATACCAACGATCGGACGACCGTCGATCTCATCGGGGATCGTTACTGCAATTCGCTCAACGCTCGTGTTCTGATAACCGGTGATTTCAAGCTCACCCTTTGCGTTGGCGGCATATGTAAAGTTTTCATATACGTTTGTCGCTGCGAGTTCTTCCTCGTTTTCTTCCTCGGTCGCATCTTCGTTCTGATTCTTACAACCGATCATGGCGAAAATCAGCAAAGCGGCAAGCGTCAATGCCAAAAGTTTTTTCATGAGAAACCTCCGTGATTCTGTAGTCCTTTTTATTATACTCTATTTTTTCGCCATTGTCAATATAAAAAATGATTTCCCGAGCGTTTTTTTGTGAAAAAAAAGTAAATTTTCGGAATGCGAAAACTTGACAGAAGCCATATCGTCGTTTATAATATAAATAAGAAATCAATTGGGAGGTGAGATCGTGGATACGAAGATCAAAAAGCTCTACGGCGTCGGAGAGGTCCGCGCGGCGGCGTACGGTCGTCTCGGCGTGGCTACGGTGGGGGATCTGCTTCGGCATTATCCGAGAGGATATGAGGATCGGGGCGACATTCGTCTCTTATCCGAATGTGACGGTGTGGGCAAAAACGCGCTTCTTCTCACGGTGGCGACCGAGCCCAAGAGCGCACGCATCCGAGGACGGATGTCGATGCTCAAATTCCGCGCTTACGACGACGGTGGCGTTTGTGAGATCACCTTTTTTAACCAAGAATATCTGAAAAACGTCTTTACCCCGGGAGCGACCTTCCGCTTTTACGGTCGGGTCGAGAAAAAAGGCAACCGTTATTTTATGACCTCACCCGCCTATGAGCCGTATCGCGAGGATGCTTTGCTTCCGCCGCTTGTTCCGATCTATCCGCTGACCGAGGGGATCTCTCAAAAGCAGATTGCCAAGGATATGAAAGCGGCGCTGACGATCGCGGCGTGTTCGGCGGAAAAAGAAGACCCGCTTCCCGAGGAGCTTCGCCGCAGGCAAGGACTTTGTCTTGAGGCATACGCGCTTCGGAATATCCATTGTCCCGAGAGCTTTTCGGCACTTGCGGCGGCAAAAAAACGACTGATCTTTGATGAATTTTTCACTTTTGCCTTGGGACTTTCCCAAGCGGGACGACGCTCCGAGCATACCCCTGCCGTTCCTTGCAAAGAGGGGGATCTTTCGCGCCTTTTTGCGAGCCTTCCGTATCGCTTGACGGGGGCGCAGGAGCGAGTGATCTCGGAGATCCGCGCCGATATGGCGAAGGATCGCGCAATGAACCGATTGGTCGTCGGCGACGTCGGATGCGGTAAGACGATCTGTGCGGCGGCGGCAATGCTGATCGCGGTACAAAGCGGAAGACAAGCCGCGCTGATGGCACCGACCGAGATCTTGGCGCGTCAGCATTTTGCCGATCTTTGCGAGCTGTTTGCACCGCTTGGCATTCGATGTGAATTGCTCGTGGGCGCGACGACTGCGGCGGAAAAAAGAAGAATTTATGCAGGACTTGCGAGCGAGGACGCGGAAAAGAGAATTTCCGTGGTCGTCGGTACTCAGGCACTTCTGAGCGAAGGAGTTTCCTTTGCTTGTCCCGGACTTGTCGTGACCGACGAGCAGCACCGTTTCGGCGTGCGTCAGCGCGCGGTGCTCGCGGGAAAGAACGATCTTTCGCATACGCTCGTGATGAGCGCGACGCCGATCCCACGTTCCTTGGCACTGGCACTTTACGGCGAGCTTGACGTATCGACGATCGACGAGATGCCCGCGGGACGGCAGAGAGTGGATACCTTTGTGGTGGATGAGAGCTACCGTGAGCGGCTCGACCGATTTATTTTGAAACAGATCGCCGAGGGCGGTCAGGTCTATATCGTATGTCCTGCCGTGGAAGAAAACGAAGAAGAAATGACCGACGTTTCTCTTTCGGATATTGACGGAGAGGGAAATCTCCATCGCAGAGCACCGCTCAAATCGGCGGTGCGGTATGCCGAGGAACTTGGCGAGCGTTTTCCCGATCTTTCGGTCACCTTTTTGCACGGAAAGCTGAAAAGTAAGGAGAAAGATCTTATTATGCAGGATTTTGCCGCAGGCAAGATCGACGTGCTCGTTTCGACGACCGTGATTGAGGTCGGTGTGAACGTACCGAACGCAAGTCTGATGATCGTGGAGAACGCCGACCGATTCGGACTTTCTCAGCTTCATCAGCTCCGCGGACGCGTCGGGCGCGGAAAACGGAAGTCGTACTGCGTGCTCGTTTCAGAAAATGCAACGGGGGAGAGTACGGCGCACGACCGTCTTATGACGATGCGCGACTGCTACGACGGATTTTCGATTGCCGAGCGCGATCTTGAGATGCGCGGACCGGGAGATTTTCTCCGATCGACGGGCGACGCGTCGGTGCGGCAGAGCGGCGGCGTTCGCTTCCGACTTGCCGAGCTTTGTGACGATACGGGACTGCTGAAAAAAGCATTTGCCGAAGCCAAAACACTCATCGAAGCCGATCCCGATTTGAGCGAGACCCCTGTGCTTGCGAAACGCGTAGCGCAAATGTTCACTCCCGAGGATGGAACGATGAACTGAATAAAAAATACCGCCAACGGTTTTCCGTTGGCGGTTGTGTTTTTTTGAATCAATAATTTTCTGCGTGGATCTCGAAATAAGCCTTGGGATGATTGCAGGTGGGGCAGATCTCGGGGGCTTTCGTGCCGACCATGATGTGTCCGCAGTTGCGGCATTCCCAAACCTTGACTTCGCTCTTGGCAAAGACCTCAGCGAGCTCAACGTTCTTCAGAAGTGCGCGGTAACGCTCCTCGTGGTGCTTCTCGACAGCGGCGACCAGACGGAACTTTGCGGCAAGCTCGGGGAAGCCCTCTTCCTCTGCGGTCTTGGCAAAGCCTGCGTACATATCGGTCCACTCGTAGTTCTCACCCTCTGCCGCGTGCAGCAGGTTTTCTGCCGTGTCGCCGATGCCCTCAAGCTCCTTGAACCACAGCTTTGCGTGTTCCTTCTCATTGTCTGCCGTCTTCAGAAAAAGTGCGGCGATCTGCTCAAATCCCTGCTTTTTAGCAACGGATGCGAAATAGGTGTACTTGTTTCTTGCTTCGGATTCGCCCGAAAAAGCGTTTCTGAGATTTTGCTCGGTTTTTGTTCCTGCGTACTTGTTGCTCATAATAAATTCTCCTTATTTTAAATATTTATAAAAGATTACTGAATCATCTGATCCAACAGCGCGCAAAGCTCGCTCTTGGGGCGAAGTCCCTTGCGCGTCTCGACGACTGCTCCGTTCTTGAAGATTAAGAGAGCGGGGATCGCGTCGATATGGTAACGGATGGCGAGTTCACTCTCTTTGTCGACGTTGATCTTACCAACTTTGACCTTTCCCTCGTATTCGTTTGCGATTTCCTCGACGGTCGGAGCGATCATACGGCAAGGACCGCACCACTCTGCCCAGAAGTCCACAAGGACGGGGAGCTCGGAATGGATGACTTCACTTTCGAAATTTTCTTTTGTTAAGGTGATTTCTGCCATAATTATTCTCCTTATTCTTCATCTTTTTTGCCGTCAAAGCAATAGGTGCAAACACGCTCGGGATCAAGACCGATTGCTTCGACCAGATCGTCGATGCGGTGGTAGCGCAGAGAAGTGAAGTGCAACTGCTCACAGATCTTGTCTACCATCTTTTGATACTTTTCGCTCTCGGGATCAACGTACTGAAGCAGTGTTTCACGGTCGGGTTCTTTGCCCTCAAGCTCTGTAATCACACGACGGGTGATCAGCTCCATTTCGGAAGAGGAGCGAGAAAAGCTCAGATAGCGACAACCGAAAATGAGAGGAGGACAGCCGACGCGGATATGTACCTCTTTGGCTCCGCTTTCGTAAAGAAATTCGGTCGTTTCACGAAGCTGTGTGCCGCGCACGATCGAGTCGTCGATGAGCATCAGACTCTTTCCGTCGATGAGGTCGTGGATGGGGATCAGCTTCATTTTTGCGATCAGCTTGCGCTTGGTCTGCGTAGGGGGCATAAAGGAACGCGGCCAGGTGGGGGTGTATTTCACAAAGGGACGCGCGTAAGGAATCCCGCTTTCGTTGGCGTAGCCGACGGCGTGCGCGATGCCCGAATCGGGAATGCCTGCCACAAGGTCGGGTTGAATGTCGTCACGGCGCGCGAGAAGCTTTCCGCAGCGGTTGCGGACGACTTCGACGTTTTGACCTTCGGAGGAAGAGGAGGGATATCCATAGTATGCCCACAAAAAGGCACAAATTTTCATTTTTTTGTGGGGGGAGACAAGCGTTTTGACACTGTCGGCGGTGATGACCGCAATTTCGCCCGCACCAAGCTCGCGGTAGTCGCGGTAGCCGAGGTTCAAATAGGCAAAGCTTTCAAAGCTTGCGCAGAAGCCCTCCGGCTTTTGACCGAGCACGATTGGAGTGCGTCCCATTTTATCACGCGCGGCGTAGATTCCGACGGGCGTCAGAATGAGCATGCTGAGCGAGCCGTCGATGATGTCTTGCGCGTATTTGATTCCTTCAATAAAATTATCCTTTTGGTTAATGATGGAGGCGACGAGCTCGGTAGGATTGACCTCACCGTTCTGCATTTCAAAGAAATGACAGCCGGGCGCGATCTTTTTCTTGACGATCTCCTCTGCGTTGTTGATCTTTCCTACCGTTGTGATGGCAAACGTACCGTGCTGTGAACGGATGAGGATCGGTTGTGCTTCGAAGTCGGAAATACAGCCAATACCGAGTGTACCCTGCATCGAAGTTGACTCCTTGCTGAATTTCGTTCGGAAGGGAGCATTTTCAATATTGTGGATCGCACGGTCGAATCCGAGCTCGGGATGGTGAACGGCA
>JAFQPC010000026.1 GCA_017411935.1 Clostridia bacterium
GGCTTGCCGTGACGGAGGGAGAGTGCGTATACCTTAAAGTTTCATAAAACTCCAAGGTTACGCAGGCTCCTCCACCCGTCTACGACGGGAGCCCCCTCTCGGAGGGAGCCTTTGGTATGGTGCGCTCGGCTGTGTAAAAAATTCCCACACCGTAGGGGAGGGGTCTCCCCTCCCGCAGAGTAGCACACGGTCACGACGGGAGCACCAAGGCGCTCCCCTACCGCCGAAAAATAACGCGCGCTGCCCCAAATCTCTCGCTTTCTTCTTGACATTCGGGGAAAAGAGTGCTATAATAAGATGATATAATGATATAGGTATGCCTATTTTACGATGGAGACACGAATGAAACAGTATTTGATTTCCCCTAAAACAAAACAATATCGCGCCAATCTGCACGCGCACAGCACCTTCTCGGACGGAAAGCTCTCCCCCGAGGAGCTGAAGCGCGCCTACCGCGCTCAGGGTTATTCGATCCTCGCCGTGACCGACCACGAGCACCCGAAAAGCCATTTTGAGCTCTCCGACCCCGATTTTCTGATGCTGACGGGCTACGAGGCATATATCCGCACGAACGCGAGCGCGCGGTTTGACCGCTACGAGCCCGAGGTCCACCTCAACCTCTTTGCGCGCGATCCCCACAATGAGACGATGATCTGCTTCAACGAATCTTACGTCAAATACATCGACGACCCCGCCGAGCGCGCGAATTTGCGCCGTGTCGGCTCGGAGCGTCCGAGAGAATATTCGGTCTCTTATATCAACGAATTTATCCGCACCGCCGCAGCGCACGGCTACCTCGTCTCCTACAACCACCCCGTGTGGTCGCTCGAGGACGAGGAGACGATCCTCTCCTACGAGAATATTTTCAGTCTGGAGATCTGCAATTACAGCGCGCTCCGTCAGAACGGCGAGGAATTTTCCTGCGCTCTTTACGACAAGATGCTCCGCCGAAGAATGCGCGTCTTCTGTCATGCGGGCGACGACAACCACAACAAACAGCCCCTCGACTGTCCGCGCTCCGACTCCTTCGGCGCGTTTACGATGATCCTCTCGGACTCTCTTTCTTACGATTCGGTCATCTCGGCGATGGAGCGCGGGGAGATGTACGCATCGAGCGGACCGCTCATTCACGAGATCTCGCTCGAGGACGGTGTCGTTCACATCGAATGCTCGCCCTCGAAGCGTATCATTCTGCACACGGGAAGCAAAGCCCCGAAATTCGAGATCGCTCCCAAGGGGCAGACGGTCTCGTCCGCCGATCTCAAGCTCGACCCCATCGCGCCCTATCTGCGTGTGATGGTGATCGACGAGGAAGGCGGCATTGCCACGAGCCGCGGCTTCTTCCGTTCGGAATTTTTGGCATAACGACAATCATAAGAGTAACGAAAGGTGGTGAAGATCTATGGTAGCAATTACCGACGTACTTCCCCGTTCCCGCGCGGCAAAGGCGGGCATTCGGGCGGGCGACGTGCTCGTTTCGATCAACGGACACGAGATCTCGGACGTCCTCGACTATCGTTTTTATCTTGCCGAGGAAAAGCTCACGCTCTCGCTCACGCGTGACGGAACTCCCTTTGACGCAAAGATCAAAAAACAGGAATACGACGACATCGGGCTCGATTTTGAGACCCCGCTGATGGACAAGAAGCACTCGTGCGAGAACAAGTGCGTCTTCTGCTTCATCGACCAGCTTCCGAAGGGTCTTCGCTCCTCGCTTTATTTCAAGGACGACGACTCGCGTCTGTCCTTTTTGCACGGAAATTACGTAACGCTGACCAATCTCCACGACAAGGACATTCAGCGCATCATTGATATGCACATCTCCCCCGTCAACGTCTCGGTGCACACGACCAATCCCGAGCTGCGCGTGAAGATGATGAAAAACAAGCGCTCGGGCGAGGTACTGAAATACCTAAAACAGCTTGCTGACGCGGGCATCACGCTCTGCTGTCAGATCGTTCTTTGCAAGGGTCTGAACGACGGCGAGGAGCTGACGCGCACGATGCACGACCTCGCGGCGCTCGCGCCTGCGATGGAGAGCACCTCGATCGTCCCCGCGGGTCTGACGAAATTCCGCGACGGTCTCTATCCCCTCGAGCCCTTCAGTCCCGAGGAATGCGCCGCCGTGATCGATCAGGTCAACGCCTTTGGAGACGCGTGTCTTGCGCACTACGGCTCGCGTCTTTTCTTTCCGTCCGACGAATTTTATCTCAAGGCGGGACGTCCGCTTCCCGACGACGAATTTTACGAATCCTACGCGCAGATCGAGAACGGTGTCGGAATGCTGACCGACCTGCGTACGAGCTTCTCCTACGAAATGGAGCACGCCGAGGACTACGCAAAAGAGTTTTCCGCGCCGCGCAAAGTGACGATCGCGACGGGAACTGCCGCGTACGGACTGCTCCGCGAGCTTGCCGACGAGCTGCAAGCCGCGTTTGAGGGCTTGACGGTGCACGTCATTCCCATCAAGAACGACTTTTTCGGAGACGAAATTACCGTGGCAGGCTTGCTCACGGGCAAGGATATGATCGCAGGGCTTTCGGGCAAGGAGCTCGGCGACGCGCTTCTGTTCCCTGCCACGACACTGCGCGCCGAGGGAGATATTTTTCTCGACGACCTCTCGCCCGACGATCTCTCGCGCGCACTCGGTGTGCCCGCCGTCGCCGTCGGGAACGACGCGTGCGAGCTCATTCGAAGCGTCCTCGGGATTTGAGAGAAAGCTGAAACTAAAAAAGGCTCCCCCTTGGGGGAGCTGTCACCGCAAGGTGACTGAGAGGGCGTTCTCCCCTAAGAACCCTCTCCGTCAGCCTTCGGCTGCCACCTCTCCCAAAGGGCGAGGCTTGGCAAAATACCGCATAACACATCTCACAGAAAGAAGGTATTCACACTATGGCAAAACCCGTGATCGCGATTGTCGGCAGACCGAACGTCGGCAAGAGCACACTCTTTAATAAACTCATCGGCGAGCGCCGTTCGATCGTCGAGGACACCCCCGGTGTTACGCGCGACCGTATTTACGGCGAGACCGAATGGTGCGGCAGACGCCTTGTCGTCATCGACACGGGCGGAATCGAGCCCAAGACCGACGACATTATCTTAAAGCAGATGCGCTTTCAGGCAGAGGTCGCCATCGAATCCGCCGACGTCATCGTCTTTATGTGCGACGTTCGCACGGGACTTACCGCCGACGACCGCGACATCGCCATTATGCTCAAAAAAAGCGGCAAGCCGATCCTGCCCTGCATCAACAAATGCGACAGCGTCGGCGCGCTTCCCTTTGAATTTTACGAATTTTACGAGCTTGGCTTTGAGGTCGAGCCGATCGCCGTCTCCTCGGTCCACGGAAGCGGTACGGGAGATCTTCTCGATGCCGTACTCGACGCGCTTCCCGACGAGGTCGAAGCCGAGGAAGAAGACGAGGGCATCAAGGTTGCCGTCATCGGAAAGCCGAACGCGGGCAAATCCTCGATCATCAACAAGATCATCGGTCAGAACCGCCTGATCGTTTCGAACATCGCGGGTACGACGCGCGATGCCGTCGATACGCAGATCGAAAACGAGCACGGAAAATACACCTTTATCGACACGGCGGGCATTCGCCGCGCGTCGAAGATCAACGACAAGATCGAAAAATACAGCGTGCTCCGCGCGCATATGGCGGTCGAACGCGCCGACGTGTGTCTGATTATGATCGACGCGGGCACGGGCATCACCGAGCAGGACGAGAAGATCGCGGGCATCGCGCACGAGGCGGGCAAGGCGTCGATCATCGTCGTCAACAAGTGGGATTCGATCGAAAAGGACACCCACTCCGTCAACCGATTCAATGAGAGCATCCGCACCGCCCTCGCTTATATGCCCTACGCGCCGATCGTCTACGTCTCGGCGGTCACGGGACAGCGTGTCGGAACGCTCTTTGAGCACATCAATTACGTGCACAATCAGACCAATACCCGTATCTCGACGGGAATGCTCAACGAGCTTCTTGCCGAGGCAACGATGAAGGTCCAGCCCCCCTCTGACAAGGGCAAGCGCCTGAAGATCTACTATATGACGCAGATCTCGGTCGCTCCCCCCACCTTCGTCTTCTTCTGCAACGACGTCGAGCTTTTCCACTTCTCCTATCAGCGCTACCTCGAGAACTATCTCCGCCAGACCTTCGGCTTCTCGGGTACGCCGATCCGTATCATCGTCCGTCAAAAGGGCGATCAGAATTGAGCAAAAGAGGTAACACACCGCCCAAGCCTCTCACTCTGGGAGAGGTGGCGCCGTAGGCGTCGGAGAGGGTTCTTTGGGCAATGCCCTCTCAGTCACTTCGTGACAGCTCTCCCAAAGGGCGAGCCTTCATCTAACTCAATCTTTCTCCCACAAGAAAAAATTACGAGGTAACCTATGTTTGTAGATAACGTCAAAATTTACGTCAAGGCGGGGGACGGCGGCAACGGTGCCGTTGCCTTCCACCGAGAAAAATACGTCTCGCACGGCGGTCCCGACGGTGGCGACGGCGGTCACGGCGGAAGCATCGTCTTCCGTGTCGACGAGGGAACGAACACCCTGCTCGCCTTCCGCTACCGCCACAAATTCATCGCGCAGAACGGCGGAAACGGTCGCGGCGGAAAGCTCCACGGAGCGACTGCCGAGAACCTCTATATTATGGTTCCCCCCGGAACGCTCATCCGCGATGCCGAGACGGGCAAGATCATTCACGATATGACCGAGGACGGCGGCGCTGATTTCGTCTGCTGTCGCGGCGGACGCGGCGGCTGGGGCAACCGACATTTCGCGACCCCCACGCGCCAGATCCCGATGTTTGCCAAAAGCGGCACCAAGGGCGAGGAAAAGGAGCTCACGCTCGAGCTCAAAATGCTTGCCGACGTGGGGCTGATTGGCTATCCGAGCGTCGGAAAATCCTCGATCCTCGCGCGCATCAGCGCGGCAAAGCCCAAGATCGCCGACTACCACTTCACCACCCTCTCGCCGAACCTCGGCGTGGTCTCGACGGGCGGTGAGGGCGGCTTCGTTGCCGCCGACATTCCGGGGCTGATTGAGGGCGCTGCCGACGGCGCGGGCCTCGGTCACGCATTCCTGCGTCACGTCGACCGTTGCCGACTGCTCCTGCACGTCGTTGACATCTCCTGCTTTGAGGGCAGAGATCCCATCGAGGACATCGAGATGATCAATCACGAGCTCGCGCGGTACAGCGAGGCGCTCGCGTCGCGTCCGCAGATCATCGTTGCCAACAAATCCGATATGCTCGACCGCGATGTCGTTGACGTCAAGAAGTTCGAGAAATTCGTCAAGAAAAACGGCTGGAAGCTCCTTTACGTTTCCGCCGCCACAGGCGAGGGTCTGGACGAAATGATCCGTACGGCGGCTGAAATGCTCCGTGACCTGCCCCCGATGCTCGTCTACGAGCGCGAGTACGCGCCCGAGGACGCATACGTGGGCGGCGGTAAGGATACGACCGTCCGCCGCGAGAACGACACCTTCTACGTCGAGGGCGAGTGGCTCTTCAATCTGATGGGTCAGATCAACTTCGTCGACTACGAGTCGCTCAATTTCTTCCAGCGCGTGCTCAAAAACAGCGGAGTCTTCGAGCTTCTCGAGTCGCGCGGCTGTACCGACGGAATGACCGTTTCGATCTACGATTTCGAATTTGAATATGTAAAATAAAAGGAGATTTTTTATGAACATCTGGCACGATATTGAGCCCACCTGCATTACCCCCGATGGCTTTACCGCCGTCATTGAGATCCCCAAGGGTAGCAGTTGTAAATATGAGATGGATAAGCACACGGGAATGCTCCGCCTCGACCGCTTCCTCTTTACCTCGACGCACTATCCCGCCAACTACGGCTTTATTCCGCGCACCTATGCCGATGACGGTGACCCGCTCGACGTGCTGGTGCTCTGCGATCAGCCGATCTACCCGATGACGCTCGTTCAGGTCTTCCCGATCGGTGTGATGCGAATGATCGACAGCGGCGCGCTCGACGACAAGATCATTGCCGTCGTCTCGTCCGACCCGACCTACAACCATATTCGCACGATCGACGATCTGCCAAGCCACGTGTTCGATGAAATTATGCACTTTTTCTCGGTCTACAAGCAGCTTGAGAACAAGCAGACCGCCGTCAAGGAGCTGTTCGGACCCGACGAAGCAAAAAAGATCATCGCCGACTGCATCGACCTGTACGAAAAATCTTTTGGGGCAAGAAAATAAGATCTCCATAAAAAAACACGGACACACGTCCGTGTTTTTTTGTGTCTCGGAGTACACACGAAAAATCTTTTATCAACCACGGGTCGTCGTGGACGCCGACTCCTACAAAAGAAAATACGAAGCCGCGCCCGTGTGCGTCGGCGCAGAGGTAAAATTTTACCACAACCTCGTAGGGGCGTTCTGTGAACGCCCGCGGACGACCAAAGGTCGCCCCTACGGTGGGTGGAAAGCCGCGCCAAAGCCTCCCTCCTGAGGGAGGTGGATTTTGCGAAGCAAAAGACGGAAGGAGTTGCCAAGACGAAGTAACTCCCTCAGTCACTTTGTGACAGCTCCCTCGGGGAGGGAGCCTTGGTGAGAATCAGCGCCTTGGTGCTCCCGCCCTACCAAGGAAAATGCGAAGCCGCGCCCTTGTGCCCTTTTTCGTCGAAAAAACATATACTGCCCATAGAGGCACTGCCTCACCCCTCAATTTCAGAAAGGTAGATGACAACAATGTATATGGATGACGATACCCGGAGCCCCAGAGACCGCATCGGCGATGAAATGCTCCGCCGTATGCTCGGTATGAGCGACGAAGCCGAGCCCAGCGAACGGCGCGAGCGCCAAACCCCCGATCTTCCACCGAGCGAGAAAAACGCGTCGCCCTGTCTGCCCAACGGCGGATGGGGACTTCACGACCACCCGCTCGGAATGGTCTACGCTCCCATGCAACACTTCCGCAATCTCTATGACCGCGAGACTGCCCTGAAGCAAGGCACGATCTTCCGCGAGCTCGCTCTCCCCTTCCTCGGTGAGAGCGTCGCAAACACGCAGAAAGGAGGATCTTACCGTGGTTGAACGCAGAAAACCCAGCCGTATGACGGCAAATCTTTCCCCCTCTCTGCCCCCGCAGAATGGGAACGGAACTTGTAACGGCGGATGCAACCAATCTCCCGCCCTTCCCTCGACGGCGTGCAAATCGCTTCTCTCGCGCCTGCAGACGCTTGATTTCTCGATCGTGGACACCGTGCTCTATCTCGATGCCTATCCCGATTGCCGCAAGGCACTCGACCACTATCACGAACTCCTCTCCGAGCGCGATGCGCTCCTTCGTGAGCTTTCGGAGAACTGTCAGATGCCGATGACGAGCTTCTTGAACGCAAGCCGCAATACGTGGGATTGGACCCGCGGACCGTGGCCGTGGGAAGCCGACGCGAATGAATGACAGAGAGAAAGAAAGGAGAACATCGTTATGTGGCTTTATGAAAAGAAATTGCAATATCCCGTCAAGATCAAAAACCCGAACCCGCAGCTTGCGCAGGTCATCATCAGTCAGCTCGGCGGTCCTGATGGAGAGCTCGCTGCCTCGATGCGCTATCTGCATCAGCGTTACAGCTGTCCGTACGGCAAGGTCACGGGCATTCTGACCGACGTCGGCACCGAGGAGCTCGCGCACCTCGAAATGATCGCCGCCATTCTCTATCAGCTGACGCGCAATCTTACTCCCGAGGAGATCGAAAAGAGCCCCTTTGCGACCTATTTTGTCGATCACACGACGGGTCTTTACCCCGTTGCCGCCTCGGGCGTGCCCTTTGATATGAAATACGTCGGTGTCAAGGGCGACATTCTGACCGACCTCAACGAGGACCTTGCCGCCGAGCAAAAGGCGCGCACGACCTACGACAACATTCTGCGCCTGACCGACGATCCCGACGTACGCGATCCGATCAAGTTCCTTCGCGAGCGCGAGATCGTTCACTATCAGCGCTTCGGTGA
>JAFQPC010000184.1 GCA_017411935.1 Clostridia bacterium
GATAACGCGGCGGGAATTGCACTTCTTTGCCGTGCCGAAGCCCTGAAATAATCGAAAATGTGCGTAAAGGAGAGAAGAATGAACCAAAATCAGAATATTCCCGCCTTTACGGTGACCGATCTTAATCGGTATATTAAATCCTTATTTTCTTCCGACGAGGTGCTCTCGGCAGTCGTCGTACGCGGAGAGATCTCAAATTTCAAGACGCATACGAGCGGACATCTCTATTTTACGCTCAAGGATGAGGGCGGAGAGCTTTCCGCCGTGATGTTCCGTGCCGATGCCGCGCGACTTGCGTTCCGACCAATGAACGGGATCCGCGTGCTCATCTACGGAACGGTCGACTTTTATGAAAAGAGCGGTCGGGTGCAGCTCTACGCACGCACGATGATGGCAGATGGGGCAGGCGCAATGGCGCAGGCGTACGAACGTCTCAAACGACAGCTCGAAGCCGAGGGACTTTTCTCAGAAACGAGAAAACGTCCGCTTCCCACCTTTCCCGAACGTATCGGCGTCATTACAGCGCCTACGGGAGCAGCGATCCGAGATATTCTCAATATCACGGGACGACGCTATCCGCAAGCCAAGATCGTCATCTATCCCTCGCTGGTTCAAGGACCCGATGCCCCTGCAATGCTTCGCTCGGGCGTGGAATATTTCAATGCCACCGAATCCTGCGACGTGATCATTCTCGGACGTGGCGGCGGTTCGATGGAAGACCTTTGGGCATTCAACGACGAAGCACTTGTGCGTGCCGTTGCGGCATCCAAGATCCCTGTCATTTCGGCAGTCGGACACGAAACCGATTTTACGCTCTGCGACTTTGCGGCAGACCGACGCGCTCCAACACCCTCGGCGGCGGCAGAGCTTGCCGTACCCGACGGCGCGGTGCTTCGCGGTAAGATGGGTGAGCTTTTCATACAGCTTTCTCGCTCGATGGAGAAACGCTTAGATATTGCGCAATTTTCGCTCGATGCACGAAAGCAAACCTTGATACTTCTTTCTCCCGAGGGAAAGCTCGAGCGAAACCGTAAGGAGCTGACCTATGCGTCAGAGGGGATCGAACGAGCCATCGCAGCGCTCCTTTCGAGAGAACAAGCGCGGCTTTGTGCGGCAGTTGAACAGCTCGGCGCACTCAATCCTCTCGCGATCTTACAGCGCGGATATAGCGCCGTACGAAGCGGAGAGGGAAGAATGATCGGATCGGTCGAGGAGCTTTCGGTCGGACAGACGGTCGAAGTGATCCTGCGCGACGGTGTCGTGCGAGCTGAGATCCAAGAAACGCGAAGAGAGGATTTGAAAAAATGAAAGAAATCAATGAAAATAAAGAAATGATATTAGAAGAGGCAATGAAGCGACTCGACGAAATTTTAGCGTCGCTCAATCAGGAAAACGTCGACCTCGATGAGGCAATGAAGCTCTACGAGGAGGGCGTGCGCACGGTCGCGTTTTGTCAGAAAAAGCTGACCGAGGCGGAACGGAAGATCAGCCTCTTGAAGATCACCTCGGACGGAGAGCTTGTCGAAGAGCCCTTTGCGGCAACCGAGGCATAAGGAGATCCACGATGAAAGACAGTATGCTGGAATTGAAGAAAATCATAGCAAAAGAAGCCGAAAAGGTCGAGGCAGCGCTCGAAGCTTACGGACAGAGTCCCGATGAGGATCTGCAGATCCTCTTTGATGCCGAAGCCTATTCCTTGCTCGGCGGCGGAAAGCGGATCCGTCCGTTTCTCGTCAACGAGGTCTGCCGAATGCTCGGCGGCGACGAGCATGCGTCGATGCCCTTTGCTTGCGCGCTCGAAATGATCCATACCTATTCGCTCATTCACGACGATCTGCCCTGTATGGATGACGACGATCTGCGCCGTGGAAAGCCGACCAATCATAAAAAGTTTGGCTACGCCAACGCACTTCTGGCGGGGGACGCTCTGCTGACCAAAGCATTTTTCGTTGCGTCTTCGAACCCTTACACCGACCGTGCTACCGCCGCGGACGCAGTGGTGCTGCTCTCTGAGGCAGCAGGCGAGATCGGTATGATCGGCGGACAGATCATGGATCTTGCGGGAGAGCATACGAAGCTGTCCCTTGAAAAATTGCACCGACTTCATTCGATGAAGACGGGCGCGCTGATTCGCGTTGCCGTCGAGCTTGGCTGTCTTGCGGCAGGATATGCGAAAGAGAGCGCGGAAATGGCGGCAACGGTCGCCTATGCCAAGAAGATCGGGCTTGCGTTTCAGGTCATCGACGATATTCTCGACGTGACGGGCAGCGAAGCCGAGCTTGGAAAGAGCGTTGGCGGTGATGCCGACCACGAAAAGACGACCTTCCTTTCCTACTACGACGTGGAGGGCGCAAAGGAGTATGCCGCAAGCCTTACGGCAGAGGCAATTTCGGCGATTTCTGAGCTGAAGAATTCCGAGGTGCTGACCGACCTTGCCGTGTATCTTTTGGAACGAACCTATTAAGTTTGGAGTATTATGAGAGTTGACGTGTATTTGACGGCGGCAGGACATACTGCCAGCCGAAAGAAAGCGCAGGATCTGATCGATGCGGGCGCAGTAAAAATCGACGGCGTACCCGTCAAAAAGGCGTCCTCGCCCATCAACGAGGCACTGCCGCACGAGGTGGAGATCGAGCAGGTCTTCAAATACGTCAGCCGCGGCGGAATGAAGCTGGAAGCGGCACTCGATGCCTTTCATATCAGCGTCAACCGCAAAAAAGCCGTCGACGTCGGTGCGTCCACGGGCGGATTTACCGACTGCCTTCTGCAACGCGGAGCGAAACGTGTCTATTCGATCGACGCAGGCATCGGACAACTGCACGAAAGCCTGCGAGAGGACAAACGAGTGCGCTGTATCGAGCAGTTTAACGCGCGCAATCTGAGTATTGAGACGACCGAGGGCGCTTGCGATCTCGCAGTCACCGACGTTTCCTTTATCTCGCAAACCTATCTGATACCGCAGATCGCCTCGGTATTGAAGTCGGGCGGGGAATTTGTCAGTCTTATCAAACCGCAGTTCGAGGCAGGAAAAAGCGCGCTCGGGAAAAACGGAGTCGTACATAACGGCGCGTATCGCTTCCTTGCCGTCAAACGAGTGCTCGAATGCGCGGCAGTCAATGGGCTTGACTGTATCGGAGTCATTCCGTCCCCCATTGAGGGCGGCGACGGTAATAAAGAATACCTCGCGTATTTTATCAAACGAACGGCAATCGCGCCGAGCGTGGACGATGCAATGCTTCGCCGCATCACGGCAAGATAACCGTTGAAGTTAGTAACGAAAGGGTGTAAACAACAGTGAAAAAAGTAGCTTTGATTACCAATTTTAATATTTCCGAAAAGCTTGTGGCAGGAATGCAGGTGGCAGAGCGTCTCATCGGTCGGGTCGAAGAAATTATGATCCCCGTTACCTATAAGGACCGTATTCTGCGCAACCAAAGCCATAAAAAGGAATTTGGATACTATACGCCCGAGGAGATCTATACGAAGGCGGAGCTCATCATCGCCCTCGGCGGCGACGGCGCAATGCTTGACGTTGCACGAAGAGCCGCCCCCGCGGGAATCCCGATCCTTGGAATCAATATGGGACGCATCGGTTATATGACCGAAATGGAAATGGATGAGCTGGAGCTTCTCGATCGCGTCTTTGACGGAAGCTACCGTATCGACGAGCGAACGATGCTTCGCGCCGAGGTGCTTTCATCGAGCGGACAGAGCAAGTTTTCGGCATACGCGCTCAATGAAGCTACCATTACCAACGGCTCGGCAGCACGCATCGTCGACCTCGAGCTTTCGGATGGCGACGAGCTGATCTATACATACCGTGCCGACGGACTTCTTGTGGCAACGCCCACGGGCTCGACCGCATATTCGCTCTCAGCGGGCGGACCGATCGTTGATCCCAAGCTCTCATGCTTCTGTGTGACACCGATCTGTCCACACTCTCTGCTCGCACGACCGCTTGTGTTCCCCGATACGGCAAAGCTGAGGATCAAAAATATCTGCAATCGCGAAAAAGTGCTTCACCTTACGGTCGACGGCAGAGGAACCTTTGATCTCTATTTCGGAGATACCGTGCAGATCACGCGTGCCGAGAGAACCGTCAAGCTTCTTCGAATGAAGGACGAGAGCTTTTATACGAAAATTCGTATGAAAAAATTTTTGTAAAACCGGAGACTGGGATGAAATCAGAAAGACAAAACAGAATTTTGGAGCTGGTTGCCAAATATGAGATCGAAACACAGGAAGAAATGATCGAACGACTGCGCAAGGAAGGGTATGCGGTCACACAGGCAACCGTGTCGCGTGACCTCAAGGAATTAAAACTTTCCAAAGCCCTCACAGCGCGCGGAACTTATCGCTATTGCGTGGGAACGAACCGCAATCCTGCGGGAAGCGTCCGCCTCAATAACGCGATGGTCGATTCGATCGTCAGCGTCAATTATTCGATGAATAATATCGTCATTAAAACCTATCCCGGAATGGCATCCGCAGTGGCATCTTCGGTCGATTCGCTGAATATGCACAGCGTGCTCGGTTGCGTCGCGGGAGACGACACGATCATCATCGTCACGACCGACGCCGAGAGCTCGATCGAGATCAGTACGAAGCTTCGGGAGCTGATGAAAACCTTTTAACCCTAATCGTTGAGGTGAGATATGATTCAATCTTTGCATATTGAAAATATTGCCGTCGTCAAATCGCTCGACCTTGATTTCGGAGAGGGACTGACCGTCCTTTCGGGCGAGACGGGCGCGGGAAAATCCATCATTATGGATAGCCTCGGGCTCCTTCTCGGCAACCGTGCCGAAAAAGAGCTGATCCGTACGGGAGAGGAACGTGCCGAGGTCTCGGCGGTCTTTTCCGCACTTTCGAGAGAATCGCTCGCACTGCTCGAGGAGCTTGGATTTTCCGCGACCGACGATTCGATCATGCTTTCGAGAACGATGACGCAAAGCGCATCGAGTGCGAGACTGAACGGCAGAGCCATTCCGCTTTCGGTGTTGCGCGAGATCGCGGGCAAACTTTTCAATATTCACGGACAAAACGATAATCAACAATTGCTCGACCCCAAAAATCACGTCTCCTTGCTCGATGCGTATGCGGAATGTCTGAGCGAGAGAGAGGCGTACGCTAAGGTCTACCGTCAGATCTTGCATCAGCGAGCCCAAATTGATAGCCTTGCGCGTGATGCCAAGGAGCAGGCAAGACTTTGCGAGATTTTACGCTTCCAGATCGCCGATATTGACGCGGGGAAGCTGAAGGTCGGAGAGGAAGAAGCACTCACCGAGCTGACAAAAAAGCTTCGCAGTGTCGAACAGATCACCAAATGCGTCACGCTCGTCGAAAAAGCACTCAAGGGCGGAGAAAAGGGAAAAGGAGCGATCTACCTGACCGACCGCTCGGCAGAGGCGCTGACGGCAATTTCCGACGCACTGCCCGAGACCGAGGAGCTGATCGAACGGCTGAATAATATTCGCTATGAACTCGAGGATATCGCCGAATGCGTGGCAGACCTCGATGAATTTGGGGGAGACGATGCGCTCGAAAAGCTCGATCGTGCCGAAGGACGGCTGAGCATCATCGAAAAGCTCAAACGAAAGTACGGTAGCAGCGTAGAGGAAGTTCTCGCGTTCCGTCAGGACGCGGCAGAAAAGCTTGACGCCATCGAGCACGTCGAAGACCGAATGATCGAGCTTCGAGAAGAATTGCAAAAGACCGAGAGAGAGGCAAAAGAGCTGGCAGAACAATTGAGCCAAAAACGCAGAAGTGCGGCAAAGGGGCTGACCGAAAAGATCAAGGCAACACTTGAATTTCTCGATATGCCCAAGGTTCGCTTTGAGGTCGGAATGAAGCCGACGCACGACTTTTCGGCATACGGCTGTGATGAGGTCGAATTTTTGATCGCCACCAATGCGGGAGAGCCGCTGATGCCGATGGCAAAGATCGCGTCGGGCGGAGAACTCGCAAGAATTATGCTCTCGCTCAAAAACGTGCTCAACGAGTGCGATGGAGTGAATACCGTCATTTTCGATGAAATTGATACGGGAATTTCGGGCAAGACCTCAAGAAAAGTAGGAATCAAGCTCAAAGAGATCGGAAAGAGCGCACAAGTGCTTTGCGTGACACACTCGGCACA
>JAFQPC010000027.1 GCA_017411935.1 Clostridia bacterium
TACGTAATGATTGGGAAAATCGTGCGGGTAACGGTAGCCTCGGAAGAGCGGGCTTTGCAGATGAGGCGGCACGTTTCGCCCCCGTCCCTGCTCGACGTCCGCCATCGCTTCATTGATTGCCATATACGCAGAGTTGGATTTCGGCGCGGTAGCAAGCAAAATGGCAGCGTTTGCCAAGGGAATTCTCGCCTCGGGCATTCCAAGCTCCTTTGCCGATTCGCAGCAGGCTCTCGTCACCACTGCCGCCATCGGATAAGCAAGTCCGACATCCTCACTTGCAATGACCTGCAATCTTCGGCAGACCGAGATCAGCTCTCCCAGAGAGAGAAGCTTCGCTACGTAAAACGCGGCGGCATCGGGGTCCGAGCCTCGGATCGATTTCTGCAAACAGGAGAGCAGATCGTAATGGGTATCGTCGTCAAAATTACCGATTCGGACGTTAAATCCGTCAACGATCTCCTTGGTAATCACGTCGTCTGCCGCAAAAAACGAATTTTCGAGCAAAACGATGGCGTGTCTGACATCCCCCGACGTGGAGCGTGCAATGTAGTCAAGAACCGCATCTTCTGCGATCTTCGCGCTCCTCTGTTCCTCATTCAAAAAATCCACCGCACGGCGAAGCACCACAAGGCAGTCTGCCGGAGCGACGGGACGGAACTCAAAGAGCGACGAACGTGAAATAATTGCGTTATAAATATAAAAATGCGGATTTTCGGTCGTTGATGTGATCAATGTCACACGACCGTCCTCAATATATTCCAACAGTGCCTGCTGTTGCTTTTTATTAAAATACTGGATCTCGTCAATATAAAGCAGAATTCCGCCCGTGCAGAACACGTTGTTGGTGCTCGAAAGGATCTCTTTCACGTCGGAAAGGCTTGCGGTCGTTGCATTGAGACGGTGAAAAACCATTCCGGATTCCCGCGCAATGATCTCGGCGGCAGTCGTTTTTCCTGTCCCTGGGGGACCGTAAAAGATCATATTCGTCACACGCCCCGAGGCGATCATCTTCCGAACGACACCGTTTTTTCCAAAAAGATGCGCCTGCCCGACGATCTCGTCAAAGTTTTTGGGGCGAAGAGCTTCTGCTGTTCTGATGTTGGTCATAACTCTATCCTTTTGTTTCTGCGTTATACAATATCATTACTGCTCGCTGACGAGACCGAACCCAACAATTGATCCAGCCAACCCATCAGCTTTGGAAGAGCAAACAGAAGTGCGATCAGCAAAAGAAACAGGACGAGCAACAATACTCCGAGTGCAACCAAAGACGTTCCCTTCTTCTCAAATTTTGTCGCTGCCGTATCTTTTTGCTCCTCAGGAATATAAAAATGATGCAGCTTCGGATCAACGCGAAATGACTTTGCGCGGAATTTTTTGGGAGACGGAGCATTTTTTCGCTCTTCCTCTTGCTTTTGTAAAAACTCATCTTCCTCACGGCAATATACGACACGGCGCAACGAAACGTTGCCCTTGACAGCATATCGCAAAAAGAAATTGTTGGCAAGCCCGAGCTCGTCAAGAGTCTTTGCCGACTCCGAAGACAAGGCTTCTTCCGAGAGAAGCTTTCGAACCATGCCCCCCAAAACGCGTTTGTTAAATACGGTAGCAAACAACGCAATAGCAATTCCAATAAATACGCCGATCACGATCAGCGGAACAGAAAAAAGCGCATTCTCCGTCAGATTTTCATAATCTTCGAACGAAAAAATCGCAAGTGCTTTTCCAAAAACGTTCATAAAGATTCTCCTTTTGAACCCTTTAATTTGGAAGAAAAGGAAATTTGGTTAGCTCAAACTAACCAAATTTCTTCCTCTCAAAAAATCTTACTTATTTTTTAATGATGTCACAGCCGACATACTTGCGAAGCACCTCGGGAACGACGACCGAACCGTCTGCAAGCTGATTCTGCTCCACAAGTGCGGGCAGAATGCGGCTGGTAGCAAGTCCCGAACCGTTCAGCGTATGGACAAATTCCGTCTTACCGTTCTCGCGTCTGACACGCATCATACCGCGGCGTGCCTGATAATCACGGGCATTCGAAACCGACGAAACCTCTTTGTATCCGTTCATCGAGGGAATGTTGATCTCGATATCGTAGGTTCTTGCCATTGATGCCGAGCAGTCCTCTGCGGCAAGCTTGACGGTACGGAAATGGAAGCCAAGTCCCTTGACGAGGTTTTCTGCGTTCGTTACGAGCTCCTCAAATGCTTCGTCGCTCTTTTCAGGCAACGTATACTGTACCATTTCAACCTTGTTGAACTGGTGACCTCTTACCATTCCGCGCTCATCGGCACGGTAGCTTCCTGCTTCGCGGCGGAAGCAAGGCGTATAGCTGATATACTTGCGGGGCAGATCCTCTTCGGTGAGGATCTCATCACGGTGCAAGGAAACGAGAGCCGTTTCTGCCGTAGGAAGCATAAAGCGGCGACGCTCATCCTCTGCCGTTTCGAGCCAATAAACCTCATCGGCAAACTTAGGGAACTGACCTGCCGTCAGACCGCATTCATAGCCAAGCATATGGGGAACGAGTACAAGCTCATAGCCGTTGCCAAGGTGCGTATCTACGAAATAGTTCAGCAGAGCCCATTCCAGTCTTGCTCCCATTCCGCGGTAGATCCAGAAGCCGGAACCGGAAAGCTTTGTACCTCTCTTATAATCGATCAGACCCAGATCGGTGCAAAGATCGACGTGGTTCTTCGGCTCAAAGTCAAAGATCTTGGGTTCGCCGAAAAAGCGAAGGGGCTGGTTGTTTTCCTTGCCACCGGCAAGCAGGTCCTCATCGGGCAAGTTAGGCAAGCCTAACATCAAAGAAGTGAATTGCGTCTCCACCTCTTTGAGCTTCTCGTCGATCTGCTTGGTCTTTGCCGAAAGCTCCTTCATCTCCACGAAGATCGCGGAAACATCCTTGCCCTCTTTCTTGTAGGCGGGGATCATCTTATTCATCTTGTTCTGCTCTGCCTTGATCGACTCGGTCTCGGCGATCAGCGATCTTCTCTCGGCGTCCAGCGACAGGATCTGCGCGATCTCTTCCTTCGCATCTTTGCCCTTTTTAGCAAGTCTGGCAATGACTTCTTCGGGATTTTCCTTGATATATTTAATGTCTAACA
>JAFQPC010000185.1 GCA_017411935.1 Clostridia bacterium
CCGATCTTGACGAAATGCTCGCAAAGGAAGAATTCGATCTGATCGACATCTGTTTGCCTACCTATTTGCATAAAGAATATACGATTCGTATGCTCCGCGCGGGAAAACACGTTCTGTGTGAGAAGCCGATGTCGCTCAAGGCAGAGGATTGCGAGGAGATGATCCGCGTGGCAAAGGAAGAAGACCGTAAACTGATGATCGGTCAGTGTCTGCGCTTTGATCTTCCGTACCTCTTTTTCAAGGAGTGCATCGACGACGGTCGTTTCGGCGCGGTCAAGAGCCTCTTTATGGAGCGTCTGGGTTCGCATCCCACGTGGGGCTTTGAGGATTGGTTTTCCGACGAGACGAAGAGTGGCGGATGCCTGCTCGATCTGCATGTACACGACATTGATATGGCTCGTTTCCTTCTCGGTGAGCCGAAGGCGGTCAGCGCGATCTCTTACGACGGAATTGCTCGTTGGGAAATGGTCAACAGCCGTCTCATTTACGATGACGTGATGGTTGTGATAAACGGTTCTTGGGACGAAGCCCCCACGAGAGGCTTTGAGACGCTTTGCCGTATGAGATTTGAAAAGGCACAAGTCGTGATGCGCGGTAGCAAGATCACGGTCTATCCCAACGAGGGAGAAACTTACGAGGTCGAGATCCCGAAGCGTGACTGCTACGCCGAGGAGATCCGTATGATCGCAAATCTCGTGATGAACCCCGAGATGAAGAATGAAGCAAACCCGCCCGAGAGTGCGAAGAATACGGTTGCCCTCGCAAACAAGCTTCGCGAGAGCTGCGATCTTGGCGGTCAGATCCTTTCCTTTGAGGCTTGAGCGTCAAAAAGAATTTTTTAAAATTCTCTTGACAAACGCCAAGCGAAGTGTTATAATACCAAAGGAAAATTAAAAATCAACGCAGAGATTTGGAGATGCGCAAAAAAGACGGAAGGACCTTCCGTGTTTTTTGCGCATCTTTTTTTCTCTGAGAGAGAAGAAAGGAACGCGTATGAAATACGACATTACAATCATTGGTGCGGGCGTTGTCGGCGGAATGATCGCAAGAGAGCTGGCAAAATATGACCTTCGTCTGTGTCTTCTCGAAAAAGAGAACGACGTTGCCATGGGTGCGACCAAGGCAAACAGTGCCATCGTGCACGCGGGATTTGACGCAAAGGAGGGCTCGCTCAAGGCAAAGCTGAACGTGCGCGGCTCGCGTATGATGCCTAAGGTTACCGAGGAGCTCGGTGTCAAGTATCAAAGAAACGAATCGCTTGTCGTTGCCTTTGCGCACGAGAGAGCCGAGGTCGAAGCAATTTACGAAAGAGGAATTCGCAATGGAGTCGAGGGACTTCGTATCGTGGAGCACGACGAGCTGCTTGCTCTTGAGCCGAACGTCAACCCCGAGCTTGACTGCGCACTGCTGGCTCCCACGGGCGCGATCGTCTGCCCCTACGAGCTTTGCATCGCCGCCGTCGGAAACGCGATGGACAATGGCGCGGAGCTGAAGCTTAATTTCAAGGTTGAGTCGATCGAACAGAAGAACGGTGGCTACGTTATCACCGCAGAGAACGGCGAGGCTGTCGAGACGGCGATCGTCATCAACTGTGCGGGCGTGTATTCCGAGGAGATCGCAAAAATGACGGGCGACGCCGACTTTACGGTACACCCCCGTCGCGGCGAATATATGGTGCTCGACAAGGAGTGCGGTAATTTCACGAAGCGCACGATCTTCCATACGCCCACGAAGATGGGTAAGGGAATCCTCGTTTCTCCCACGGTTGACGGAAACCTGTTGCTCGGACCGACGGCGACCGATATTGAGGACAAGACCGACGTATCGACCACGCCCGAGGGCTTTGCTACGATCTTTGAGAAATCGAGCGATAACGTCGCAAAGATTCCTTTCAATAAAGTAATTACTTCCTTTACGGGTCTGCGTGCTGTCGGAAGCACGGGGGACTTTATCATCAAGCACCGCGAGGGCGTTGTAACGCTGGCGGGTATCGAGAGCCCCGGACTTTCGTCCGCTCCCGCGATTGCCGAGTACGTTGAGCAGATGCTCCGTGACGAGATGGGAATGAATGCTCCCGTCAAGGCAAGCTATAACCCCGTTCGCAAGGCGGGTCACTATTTCCACGATCTTTCGATGGAAGAAAAGAATGAGATCATCAAAAAGGATCCCCGTTACGGACGCATCGTCTGCCGTTGTGAGGGCATTACCGAGGGTGAGATCGTCGAGGCGGTCCATCGCAATCCCGGTGCGTCGGACGTGGACGGTGTCAAGCGCCGCACGAGAAGCGGTATGGGACGCTGTCAGGGCGGCTTTTGCTCTCCGATCGTCGTGGATATCATTGCAAGAGAAAAACAGATGGCGTTCTGTGACGTAACGAAGTTTGGTGGCGCGTCGGTCATCAATTACCAGAAAACAAAGGGGGAGAACTGAGATGTCGAATATGATGAAGGTTGATCTTGTCATCGTTGGCGGCGGTCCTGCGGGAATGAGTGCCGCGGTTGCCGCATACGACGCGGGGCTGAGAAATATTCTGATCCTTGAACGTGACCGCAGTCTCGGCGGTATCCTCCGTCAGTGTATCCATAACGGATTCGGTCTGCACCGCTTCAAGGAAGAATTGACGGGTCCCGAGTACGCTTACCGTTACGAGGTTCAGGTCAGAGAGAAAAATATCCCCTTTAAGCTCAATACGATGGTGCTCGATATCACCCCCGAAAAGGTCATCACCGCGATGAACTCGGAGGACGGTCTGTTTCAGATCGAGGCGGGCGCGATCATTCTCGCGATGGGTTGCCGCGAGCGTCCGAAGGGTGCGCTCAATATTTGCGGTACGCGTCCTGCGGGTGTCTTTACGGCAGGTACGGCACAGAAATTTGTCAATATGGACGGCTATATGCCCGGTAAAAAAGTCGTTATTCTCGGCTCGGGAGACATCGGTCTGATCATGGCGAGAAGGATGACGCTCGAGGGTGCCGAGGTCAAGGCGGTCTGTGAGCTGATGCCGTATTCGGGCGGTCTTGCAAGAAATATCGAGCAGTGTCTCAACGATTTCGGTATTCCGCTGATGCTCAGCCACACTGTTGTTGAAATTCACGGCAAAGACCGTGTGACGGGGGTTACGATCGCCAAGGTCGACGAGCGCAGAAAGCCCATTGCCGAAACGAGACAGTATATTGAGTGTGACACGCTGCTTCTGTCGGTCGGACTTCTCCCCGAGAACGAGCTGACTAAGAGCGCGAAGATCCCGCTCTCGCCGATCACGGGCGGAGCGACGGTCGACCAGAACCGTCAGACCGAGACCGAGGGCGTATTTGCCTGCGGAAACGTTCTGCACGTGCACGACCTCGTTGACTACGTTTCCGAGGAAGCCGAGATCGCGGGCAAAGCAGCGGTCGCTTACCTTGAGGGCAAGGCGCTCTCGGGCAGAAATATTAAGCTTGCCACCGATGGCAAGGTTCGTTACACCGTTCCTCAGCGCATCACCGCCGAGGAGAACGTCACCGTTTATTTCCGCGTTGCTGACGTTTACCGCGACGTTCGCATCGTCGTCCGCGACGGAGAGAACGTCCTTGTGAACAAGAAGAAGCAAAAGGTCGCTCCCGGTGAGATGGAGAGTCTGACGCTGACGGCAGAGATGATCGCAGGTGTTACGGGCGACACGCTCAGCTTCAGCATTGAACAGTAAGACAAGGAGGAGAAGAAAAATGATCAGAAATCTGACTTGTATCGTATGCCCCAAGGGTTGTCAGCTCAAGGTCGAGCTGGACGACGCAAATGCGAAGAACGTCCTCGCGGTCGAGGGTCACACCTGTAAGAGAGGCGAGAAATACGCGCACGACGAGTGCACCGCACCGATGAGAACGCTGACGACGACGGCAGCCGTCGAGGGCGGCGGTGTCGTTCCCGTCAAGACCGACCGAGTGATCCCGAAGGAAATGATGTTCGAGTGTATGAAGGCAGTGAACACCATTCGCGTTCCCGCCGATGCTAAGCTCGGCGACGTCGTTCTTGAAAACGTGCTCGGTACGGGCGCGAATATCGTGACCACGAGAAACGTACAGCTTTAATATGAAAAAAGACAGCGCGACCGAGAGGGAAGACCTTTCGGCTGCGCTGTTTCTTACTTTTTTGATGTGGGGAAAAAGCCGTAGCTTTTTTTGAAAAGCTAAAAAAGCCAATAACAATAACAATAAGAGGAGGAACAAAATCCTCCGAAACCTCCTCAAAAACCTCCTCCCAAAAGAGAAAATTTAATTTTTTAAGTTTTTTTTGAAAAACGCTTGACAAACGCGCGGAACGATGATATAATATTAAACTGCATTATAATTGCTTACTATGCCCTATTTTTGGTAAAGTCACAAAAATGTTACAAATTTTGTGAAAATTTTTTGCGAAAAAATTGAAAACTTTTTGAAAATTTTTACGGTTTTCGCAAAATTTCTCGACATTTTTTTACTTTATTATAATAGGCGCAGGCAAGCGGACGTTGTCGCAGGGAACTGCGGGAACGATTACTTTGAATGGAGTGAGAAAATTCATGGTCAACGTAAAAGAGCAGAAGCTTGGTCAAAACACAAGAATGAGTTTTGCAAAGTCTCGTTTTCAATGCGAGCTGCCAAATCTCGTCGAGGTGCAGACGAAATCCTTCAAGTGGTTCTTAGAGGAAGGTCTGATGGAGGTCCTGCGTGACGCATCTCCCATCACCGACCACTCGGAAAACCTCGTGATCGAGTTCGTTTCCTACTCGATCGACCAAAAGCCCAAGTACACGGTGGAGGAATGCAAGGAGCGTGACGCAAACTACGCCGCGCCTCTGAAGGTCAACGTTCGTCTGACCAACAAGGCAACGGGTGAGGTGAAGCAGACCGATATCTTTATGGGTGATTTCCCGATCATGACCGAAACGGGTACCTTCGTCATTAACGGCGCGGAGCGTGTCATCGTTTCTCAGATCATTCGTTCGCCCGGTATGTACTATGCCGATGCGATCGATAAGTCGGGTAAGGAGACCTTTAATGCGACGATCATTCCTTACAGAGGAGCATGGCTCGAGTACGAGATCGACGCAAGCGGAGTCGTTTACGTTCGCATCGACAAGACGAGAAAGCTTCCTCTGACGATGTTCGTTCGCGCCCTTGGCGTCGAATCGAGAGAGGATATTTATGCCCTCTTTGGTGAGGAGGAGCTCCTCACGGCTACCTTCGATAAGGATGAGAGTGAGGCACTTGCGACGCATAACGAATCGACCCCTCACGTCGAAGCCCTCAAGGAGATCTACAAGAAGCTTCGTCCCGGCGAGCCTGCGCTCGAGGGACCTGCCGAGACCCTGATCAATAATTATTTCTTAGACGCAAAGCGTTATGACATTGCCAACGTCGGACGTTACAAGTTCGACAAGAAGATGGCAATCCATTCGAGAATCCGCGGACACGTGCTCGCCGAGGCTGCTGTCAGCCCTCTGACGGGTGAGGTCCTCTTTGAGGCGGACACCCTGCTGGATGCAAAGAGCGCACAGGCGATCGAGGATGCGGGTATCAACTCGGTGATGATCCGTCTGGAGAACGGCAAGGTCATTAAGGTCTTCTCGAACAATACCATTCGTCCCGAGGCACTTCTCGGCTACGATCTGAAGGATTGCGGCGCGAC
>JAFQPC010000186.1 GCA_017411935.1 Clostridia bacterium
ATATCATTTATTATTCGGAGGACGGGGAAAAGCTGGGAGAACTGATGGCACACACCGAGGATTCTACCGATCCTTTGCGTCAAGAAATTGCTTCCGAGTATTTTGTCGATCAAAACGGAACGACCGTAGAGGTGTATTATCCTGACAGTGATTCGATGGATACCCGTATTAACGTATCGGGACGAATTTTGTGTAAGGGAAGCTATTCCGAGGACGGAGGATTTTTAGTCAACGGTTCTAAATATTTGGCCCCCGGACAGACGATCAAAGTGCAAACCGAGCTCGTAACCGTTACCTTGGTTGTACAGGACATTACGTTGCTTGAAACAAGCAAATCATAGGGAGAATCGGTTCATTTTTCTTCCAAACGGCGCATTTGTGTGTAAAATGGGGAGAAATTTTGGTCTTTTTTACAAAAACTTTATGCAATATCACCAATATTTCGCTCTTGATTTTAAACAGATTTTTTGATATACTATTATTATATAGTAATAACCTTATAGACGAGTTCTATGATAGGTGTCTATCGAAGAATAGGAGCATATTTATGGTAAAAAGAGACGTTGTAATTACGAACAATATTGGTTTGCATGCAAGACCAGCTACCTTTTTTATTCAAAAGGCAAATAGCTTTCATAGCTCGATTTGGATCGAAAAGGAAGATCGAAAGGTCAATGCAAAAAGCTTGCTTGGCGTTCTCTCCATGGGTATTGCAAAGGGAATGACTGTTACCTTAATTGCAGACGGACAGGACGAAAATCGCGCCCTTGACGGTTTGGTAGAATTGATCGAAACCGGATTTGCTGAATAAAAACTTAACGGGCTGTAATTTTCAGCCCGTTTATTATTTCTAAGATATTTTTGAAAAAGGAGGAATGCGAATGTCATCTTGTGAAGAAAGAATTGGAAAATTGCTTCAAAAAGCCAATACCTTACCCACAACGCCGGGCGTATATCTTATGCGAGATAAACATCAAAAGGTGATCTACGTTGGAAAATCCCGAAAATTGAAAAATCGTGTTTCTCAATATTTTCAAAATAACCAGAAGAATATCAAAACCGCAAAAATGGTTCGTTTGGTAGAGGATTTTGACTATATTCTTTGTCAAACCGAAATGGAAGCGCTGACCTTGGAAAATACGCTCATCAAGCAGTATCTTCCCAAATACAATATCCGTCTGAAGGATGCGAAATCTTATCCGTATATTAAGATTACGGCAGAAGAGTTTCCAAAGATCGTTTATACGCGTTCCAGACTTTCGGATAAGGCAAAATATTTTGGACCGTTTTCGGGAACATCGACGGTATTTTCGGTATTGGATATCCTTCATAAATCCTTAGGCATTCCGAACTGTAATCGAAAATTTCCCAAAGAGATCGGCAAGGAACGTCCTTGTATTTATTATCAAATGAAGCAATGTTGCGGCGTATGCACAGGGCGAGTTTCTTCCGAAGAATACGATGCTTTGATTCGTTGCGCAACCGATATTTTAAGAGGACACACCGCAGGGGCGATTGAGCGTTTGGAGATGCAAATGCGTGCCTTTGCCGAAGCTGAGCTGTTTGAATCTGCGGCAAAATGCCGCGATACCATCGAAGCGTTGCGACGACTGAGCCAAAAGCAACATGTGGTTGCATCTCCCGATACCAATATTGACGTCTTTGCCCTTTCTACGATCGATGCGTTTTCTTGCGTTTCGGCGATGTACGTCCGTGACGGCGCTGTGACCGATAAAGCAGATTTTTTGCTTGAAACCGATGTATTGACCGATAGCGGAGCACTTGCCGCCTTTTTGACGGAGCATTATATGAGAAAAGAAGTGATCCCCAAGCAAGTGATGCTTTCGTTTGATCTGGAGGAGGACGACCGAGAGCTCTTAGAGATCTTTTTGAGCGAACGCGCGGGACGAAAGGTTGTCGTCAAAAAGCCGGAGAGAGGCGCGTTCTTCGCACTTTGTAAAACTGTTCTTGAAAATGCCGAAGAAAAAGTGCGTCAAAGTCGAAGAGAGGCACAGCAAGATGAAGGCGTTCTTGCTTCCTTGGCAGAACTGTTGGCATTGGAAACTCTGCCCGAACGAATTGAAGCCTATGATATTTCCAATATCGGCAACGAAAATATTACGGCGGGAATGGTAGTTTTTCAAAACGGAAAACCCAAGAAAAGCGATTATCGCGTGTTTCACATTCAATCGGTGCGTCACGCAGACGACTATGCTTCGATGAGAGAAACACTCTCTCGACGCTTAAAGCATTTAAAAGAAGACAAAAACGGATCTTTTTCTGAGCTTCCCGACCTGCTTTTGATTGACGGCGGTCGTGGGCATGTATCGGTAGTTCGCGAGGTCTTGAGAGAAGAAGGCATCGACATTCCCGTATTTGGAATGGTGAAGGACGACTATCACAAAACACGTGCGCTTTGTACCGAGGAGCAAGAGATCAATATTGCCCGAGAAAAGGCAATTTTTATGCTGATCTATAAAATTCAGGAAGAGGTACACCGCTTTACCGTTGGGCAGACAACGAATGCCAAGAGAAAAACGATGAAGCACTCGTCGTTGGAAAAAATCGACGGCATTGGCGCAGTAAAAGCAAAAAATCTGATGACAGCGATGGGAACGCTCGGTGCGATCAAACAAGCAACGGTGGAAGATCTTGCGGCGATTCATGGGATCACACAGACCGATGCGCAACGAATTTACGAATACTTTCATTCAAACAATCCATAAATCAAGAGGAAACAATATGATGCGAATTATTACGGGAAGAGCGAGAGGTATTCGCTTAAAAACTTTAGAGGGCGAGACAACAAGACCGACCGCGGAGCGAGTCAAAGAAGCTGTCTTTTCGATGCTTCAATTTGATCTGGAGGGCAGAGAGGTTCTGGACCTTTTTGCGGGCTCGGGTCAGCTCGGATTGGAAGCGATCAGCCGTGGTGCGGCGCACGCGGTGCTCGTGGATAAATCAAAGGATGCAATAAAGATCATCGAGGAGAATGCGATCAAAACCAAGCTCGCGCTCGACTGTACGATCAAGCTTTCGGATGCGATGGATTTTTTGCGCCGAAACCGCGGTGTGAAGTTTGATATCGTGTTTTTGGATCCGCCGTACGCCGCAGGTCTCTATGCACCGATGCTTCACGCAATGATTGAGTGCGATATTCTAAAACCGACGAGCATCATTGTCTGCGAAAGTGACAGCAACGAGATCTTTGCCAAAGACGAAGTGCTTGCACGATCCTTTGAGATCAAAAGAGTGTCGCGATACAGCAAAACAGTAATTACTCTTCTTACTCCCAAGGAGGAACAATAATGCAAAATGAGCAAAAAATCGCTATTGTACCGGGAAGCTTTGATCCGATCACTCTTGGGCATCTCGATATCGTTCGGCGAGCCGCAGAGATGTACGACAAGGTTTACCTTGCCGTGATGATGAACGCCGAAAAAAACTATATGTTTTCTCTTGCGCAAAGAACAAAAATTGCCGAAGCGTCGGTGACGGAATTTCCAAACGTTTGCGTGATTTCTTCTGAGGGAATGCTTTGGGAGCTTGCAAAGAGCCTCGGCGCTTGCGCCATTGTCAAGGGAGTTCGCAACGAGACCGATCTTGCCTATGAAAAAATGATGGCGGAATATAATTCCGCGCATTATCCTGCCGCAGAGACGGTTTTGTTGCCCGCGAGGGAAGAACACCTGCATCTGAGCTCCACCCTCGTCAGAAACAAAATTCTGGAGCGTAGAAGCCTTTCGGGACTTCTTCCCGAGGCGGCAATTGCCGAAATTCAAAAACTTCTTCCGCATACGATATGAGCTTGTCTCCCAAAATGAAATACAAGCAGGTTCTAAGATAAGAAATCCTCCCATATATTTTAGTGACAAATATATCGGGAGGATTTTATTATGGCAGAACATTCAATTTATCAAGATATCGCCGAGCGAACGGGGGGCGATATCTATATTGGCGTGGTCGGCCCTGTTCGTACGGGAAAATCTACCTTTATCAAACGTTTTATGGAATCCTTGGTCTTGCCGAACATCGACGATAACTATTCTCGTGACCGTGCGCGTGACGAGATGCCGCAGTCTGCCGCAGGAAAGACCGTGATGACGACCGAGCCGAAATTTGTTCCCGAC
>JAFQPC010000187.1 GCA_017411935.1 Clostridia bacterium
AAAAGGAATTAAAGAAACGTTGGGAAGTGGGAGCCAACAATGGAGAAGGTATATCTGACGAAGAAAAGAAAATTATTGAGCAACCTTATTATTCCAGTGCTACTACATACGACCCCAGATATTATCAGCGGAATGCAATAAATAGAGCGGTAGAAGCTATTGCCAGAGGACAGAAACGATTACTTCTTGTAATGGCTACGGGGACAGGAAAAACTTATACCGCATTTCAGATAGTGTATCGTCTGTTACGTAGCGGAATGAAGAAAAAAATATTTTTCCGTATGCCAAGGAAGGGCAATATCGAATTGATTCCACGATGCCGTATGAGCTTGGCGTTCTAAAACCTTATCTTGAACGAATTTTGCCCGAAGTTTCTGAGAAAAGTCCGTATTGGGATACAGCACAAAAGATTTTGAGGCAGATCAGAGAGATTGCTCCGATTTCTTCGGAGATGATCTCTGAAGAGTCGCTTTATCGCGAATTTGTCTGATGCCTGTCCGTTTCCCCCGTACATAGCGGGAGAGTCATACTCTTTTTCTCCCGTGAATACAATACAGTAAAATGTATTGGGTGCGGATAGGAGATGGACGCTCAGTGAAAATGAACTCTCGAAGCAAACGACGGAACGCCGACGGTTTTATGTCCGGCGTTCTTGTTCTTTCGCTTTCTACCGTGATCGTCAAGGTCATCGGTCTTGCTTATAAAATTCCTATGATTTCGTATCTTGGGGCAGAGGGAATGGGATATTTTAACTCTGCCTATGAGATCTATGCGATGCTTTGTGTGATCGCGACGGCAGGACTTCCCGTAGCGCTTTCTCTTTTGATTTCAGCCAATCGACAAAACCGATCGTGGGACACGATTCGTAGGATCGATCGCTGTGCGATGAGTGTTTTTCTAAGCTTGGGAATGGTGGGTATGATCTTTCTTATAGCTTTTGCTCATCCCATCGCAAAAGCCATTGGAAACGATGATGCTTTTTCCTGTCTTTTGGCAATTGCGCCGGCATTGTTTTTCGTATGCCTATCTTCTGCCATTCGAGGATATTTTCAAGGCTTTCATCAAATGCTTCCTACCGCGGTTTCGCAGTTGATTGAGGCGCTTGGTAAACTGATTTTCGGTGTGTGGTTTGCATCTTTTGCGGTAAAGCAGGGAAAATCGCTTCCCGTGGTGGCAGCATATGCTATTTTAGGTCTGTCGCTTGGAACATTTCTTTCTGCGGCATATCTTTTGGGGAAAAAGGCGATCTTTCGCCGGACGATGCGGAGTGAGGTTTCGGAACCATCGGGGAACAAAAAATCCGACGGAATGAAGACACTTCTTCGAATTGCGTTTCCCATTACGCTGAGCGCCGCAATTCTGAGCATAACGCGTCTTGTAGATATGGCGTTGATCATGCGCCGCCTGCAAACGATTGGATATTCCGTTACAGAAGCAAATGAGATCTACGGGGCGTATACTACTTTGGCGGTTCCTGTCTTCAGCTTGCTTCCCTCATTGATCGCACCGATCTCTATGGCACTTGTTCCACAGCTTTCGGCGGCGATTGCAAGGAGTAGCGCCGACGATCAGGCGGCACTTGCCGATCGCTCGATTCGTCTGACGACCTTGCTCGCGATGCCTGCCTCGATGGGCATTGCGGTATACGCTTCTCCAATTCTCAGCATTCTTTTTTCGAGAGAACAAGAGGCGATTCAAATTGCTGCTCCGCTGTTATCCATTCTTGGTCTATCTATTTTGTTTTCGGGATTGATTACGACAACAAATGCGATTTTGCAATCCTATCGTCAAACAGTAAAACCGATGATCTCCATGTCGTTCGGTGCGCTTATGAAAATAATTTTTGCTTATTTTCTGATTGGAAATCCTTCGGTTGGCGTATATGGTGCCCCTATCAGTACACTTCTTTGTGATATTACCGTAACCTGCATTAATTTGCGCTTTCTTGGTGGGGTAATCCCAAAAAGTAAAACTTCTTGTGGGTTGGGACAGATCTATTACAAGCCAATGGTGGCGTCTCTTTTGGCAATTCTTGGGTCAATTGCGGTATATCTACCGATTTTGCATACCGATTGGGGAGGAGCAATTGCTTTTTTTGCCGCAATTCTTGTAGCGGTTTTGCTTTATGCTATCTTTGCAATATGTTTGAAAATTGTTACGTCAGAGGATGTGGCGATGCTTCCAATGGGAGAAAAAATTTTGAGCCGATTTCGTGCTCGTTCTATGAATAAAATGAATCATCAAATAAAGGACGAAAAAAATTATGACGATCAAAGAAAAAATTCAAATGTTGACGACAAAAACGCGATATGATTTTGACGACTTAGTCGTTCTTGTGGAGATTTTGCGTTCCGAGGACGGCTGTCCTTGGGATCGGGAGCAGGATCATCATAGCATTCGCAAGGATCTGATCGAAGAAACCTATGAGGTCATCGAAGCGATTGACACCGATGACCCGGTTCTCCTCAGAGAAGAACTGGGAGACCTTCTTTTACAGGTCGTTTTTCACGCACAGATCGAAACCGAAGAGAAATCCTTTGATATTCAAGACGTTGCGAACGATATTTGCGCAAAGCTGATCCACCGCCACCCTCACGTGTTTGGTGAGGTACAGGCAGATACGTCAGCGCAGGTGCTTGCCAATTGGGAAGTGATCAAAAGCGAAGAAAAGGAACGAATTACCGTGACCGACAAGCTTCGCGCGATCCCACCGATGCTTCCTGCGCTGATGCGTGCGCAAAAAGTAGGAAAAAAAGCGGCGTGCTTCGATTTCGCAGATGCGGACGAGGTGATTATGAAGATCAAAGAAGAGCTGGACGAGCTTCGCTTTGCCATTCAAAAGAACGATGCGGAAAATATGCAAGAAGAGCTTGGCGATCTGTTGCTCGGAGTAACCTCTTTGGCAAGACATCTTCATATGGATGCCGAGGAAGCTTTGGTACGGGCGACCGACAAATTCATTGAGCGGTTTGAAGCGGTAGAGCAGACAGTACTTTTGAACCAAAAAACAATGCAGGACCTCTCAAGTGAAGAGCTAAATCAAATTTGGGAACAAAATAAACATAAAAAAACCTAAAAAAATTGATTTTTTTGGAAAAAAAGTAAAAAAAGCTCTTGATATTCTAAAAAAAGTGTGATATAATGACAAGTGTTAGGGTTTCCTATAAAGAAAAAATAAAAAAACAGAAAGGGAAAAAATTATGAACAAGACTCAGTTGATCGATGTTGTTGTTGCTAAGACCGGAATGAAGAAGAAAGAGGCTGAGGCTGCTGTTAACGCAACCACTGAGGCTATTGCTGAAGCACTGAAGGCTGGCGACAAGGTTCAGTTGATCGGTTTCGGTACCTTTGAGGTAAAGGAAAGAGCAGCAAGAGAGGGTCGTAACCCCAAGACCGGTGAGACCATCAAGATCGCAGCTTGCAAGCATCCTACGTTCGCAGCCGGCAAGGCTCTGAAGGACGCTGTAAACTAATTTTGGTTTACCTATAAAGACGGTCAGAGAATTCTGACCGTCTTTAAATTTTCAGACGAGATGGAAAAAGGAATTGCTATGAGATTGGATAAATTTTTAAAGGTTTCTCGAATTATCAAACGCCGTACGGTAGCGAACGATGCCTGTGATACAGAGCACGTTTCGGTCAACGGGAGAAGAGCTAAGGCATCTTACGATGTTAAGGTGGGAGATATCATTGAGATCACTTTTGGTCAAAAGACAGTAAAAATGAGAGTGCTTAGCGTTCGGGAAACTGTCGGAAAAGCAGAAGCATCGAGCTTGTATGAGATCATTGAATAAGAATAAATTGAATTTTCTCCGCATAGGATACAGTGAATCCTATGCGGAGGTTTTTTATGAGCGGACAAATTGAGAGACAGGTACACGAGTTTTGTGTAAAAATGAGAAAAGAAATGAATATTACCGGAGTAAAAGAGGTAGAAAGCTTTGATGAGAGTTGCGTTATCCTTCATACACAAGGGGGCGAGATGACGATTGAGGGAAAAGATTTGCGAGTAGGAACGTTGGATGTGGATCACGGTCTTGTGATTTTGAGCGGCAGGATTGATGCAGTCTATTATTCCAATGAGCAAGGAGAAAAGAAGCAGGGATTCTTTGGAAGATTGCTTCGGTAAACCAAAATGGAGATCTCACCGATTCGACTCTTTTTTCTTCTCATCTCATCCTTCTTTTTAGGCTTGGGCGTTGGGGGACTGTATGATATTCATCGTATTATTCGCGTGTTGTTTGGCGTACAGTATACGAAAAATCGTCCAAGCAAGTTTCTTTTAAAACCGTTACCGATCATCAAACGACCGCTTTCCGAAATTCGATGCGGAAAAGCAAAAAGCAAATTTCTTGGCATTTTAATATTTTTTCAAGACATCTTTCTGTGTTGCGTGTCCGCGATGGGCGTTGTTATTTTGAATTATACGTTGAATGACGGACGCTTTCGTTTTTATACTGTCATAGCGCTCGTTCTCGGCTGCTTGTTATATTATTTTACGGTGGGAAAACTCGTTATTTTTCTTTCTGAATGGATCGTATTTTTTATTCGGGCTGCGTTTTCCATATTTTTTTACCTTTTGTCGCGTCCTGGGGTCATATTTTTTCGATTTTTGGGAAAAATTGTTAAAAAAATGGGATCAAATCTTCAAAAAACTATTGCAAATCAACGAAAAAAGGTGTATAATATAAATAAAGTAAAGGATTGTTTTGAAGCAGCAGAGCATGGATTTTTGTGAGCTTGCTTAAAAATCTTCAAAAGGGGGAAAAAGCGATGCAAAGAAAGTATTTTCAAGGCAGAAAAACTCTTGCTTCTTTGCTTATTCAAGGCTTTTTGATCCTCCTTTTTGTTTTCTCCGTCGTGTTCTTTTTGTGGAGCTTGATGAAATACAATAAAATTATGGAAGATAAAAAAGAAGATGAGGCTTATATTGAGCAGCTTAACGATGAAATCGAGCGTTTGGAATATTTAGTCGATGCGCCGCTGGATGACGCGTATAAAATTCGTATCGCAAGAGAAAAGCTTGGAATGTGTTTTCCCGATGAAATTATTTTCCACAGCGAAGTGAACGAATAGTGTGAAATGCAACAACTCCAACCAACACGGTGGGATTCGTTCGTTTGAAAGAATAAAATCTGTTTTTTAATTGAATCGCAGACTTTGCTTCAAATTTTTCGGAAACGCCGTGATAGAGATATCTCGGCGTTTGCTTTTTTAGAAATGGGTATATATTTCAAAAGCGGACGTATAATAAGGAAGGCGCGATTTATTGCGAAACAAAAAAACGGAAGGAACGGAAATTATGAAAAAAAGGAACGATATGGCATCCTATTTGTTCCATCAGGGAACAAATTATACGGCATACGATTATTTGGGCTTGCATATCGAAGGTTCGGTTGCCGTGTTCCGTGTCTGGGCACCCAATGCCGAGATGGTTTTTGTGGTGGGCGATTTTAATGAATGGAAAAATCATCATCCGATGACGAAGATCACCGATGCGGTGTTTGGGAGCTCAA
>JAFQPC010000188.1 GCA_017411935.1 Clostridia bacterium
ACCGCAATGCTCGCAAATATAAAATTGATTGTCACACATAAAGAAAACCTCCAAAAATATTTGATACTTTATTATACCACACAAAAAACAAGTCCGTCAATATTTCTTTGCAAGAAAATTTTTCAAAAGGCTTGCAAAGTTGGAAGAATGGGTGTATAATACCCCTTGAACAATCAAGAAAGGTTGAAGGAATCATGAAACGAACATTGGATTATACGTGGGTCGTTATTGCCGTCTGCTTTTTGATGGTGATGGTCTGCCTTGGTTTTGCCAGCTCCACGAAATCTCTGTTTCCCGATGAGATCGCGAAAGACCTCGGAACCGAACGAAGTCTCGTTGCCATTGGGGAAAGCTGTCGTTATGTCGCCACGGCGATCGTCAACCTCTTTTTTGGTGTGCTCGTAGCAAAATTCGGTCCGAGAAAGCTGATCTTTGCGGGTTTTGCTTCGCTTGTTTCGTCGATGTTTCTGTATTCGTTTGCCACCGAGCTCTGGCAGATCTATCTGGCGGGAACGCTGCTCGGTATCGGATTTTCCTGGACGACGACCACGATGGTCGGCTACGTCGTCGGACTTTGGTGCTCGGGAAAAAAGGGGACGATCATGGGGGCAATTCTCGCTTCCAACGGCATTGGCGGCGCGATCGCCATTCAGCTTGTCGGGCGACTGATCGATCCGAACGTCACGGGAAGCTACCGAAATGCTTACCGAATGATCGCGATCGTGATTGCCGTCACAGCAGTCATCGTATTGATCTTTTTCCGCAATCGCCCGAAGAACGTAGAGGCAATCGCGCCCGCAACGTCTGCCAAAAAGCGTGGTAGAGATTGGGTGGGGATCGAGTTTTCTGCGGCGGTGCGAAAATGGTATTTTTGGGGCGCGTGCGTTTGTATTTTTTGCTCAGGACTGATCTTGCAGGGAAGCCACGGGATCGTGGCAATGCACTTTAAGGACGTTGGTATCGACTATTCAGCGGTAACGGGACTTCTTTCGTTTGGCTCGATCCTTCTTGCAGGAGCCAAGATCCTGACGGGAATTCTTTATGATCGCTTCGGTCTGCGCGTTGCGGCAAGCCTTTGTACGATGTTTGCCGTCATTTCCACCTTCTTGCTTTCGATGGTTCGGGACGGCACAACGGGCTTTGTTCTTGCCATTGTCTATATGGTGGTCTGTCAGTTAGGTACTCCCCTGGAAACGATTATGCTTCCGCTGTATGCCTCGGATCTTTTTGGAAATCACTCCTATGCCAAGGTGCTTGGTATTTTCGTTTCGGTGAACGTGGCGGGCTATGCCATCGGAGCGCCTGCCTTTAATCTTTGCTACGATATTTTCGGAAGCTACGTGCCCGCGCTGATTCTCGTAGCTTGTGTGATGGCGGCAGTCCTCGTACTTTTGCAGTTCGTCATTTCGGCGGCACACAAGGAGCAGAAAAAAATTGAATCCGCATTTTGCGAAGAAGAAAGAGTTGCTCTTTGAGCAACTCTTTTCTTTTTTGACAAAAACTTCACCAAACCTCTTGAAAAACAGAGAAAAATGCGGTATAATAATATAATTGGAAAACCGTATGGTTTTTCGGGAATTTTAAACGAGGTTTTTTGCTATGTTAGAGTTGAAAAATATCTCTTACAAGGTAGGAGAAAAGGAAATATTAAAGAACGTCAGTCTTGTGATCGACGATCGCTTTGTCGCCATCACGGGACCGAACGGAAGCGGTAAATCGACGCTCGCCAAGATCATCGCGGGCATCGTTGAGCCGACCGAGGGACAGATCTTTTTCGACGGTGTGGATATCACGAATCTCTCGATCACCGAACGCGCCAAAATGGGCATCAGCTTTGCCTTCCAACAGCCCGTTCGCTTCAAAGGAATTACCGTCAAGGATCTCATCTCGCTGGCGGCAGGAAAGAATACGAACATTTCCGAGGCGTGCAACTACCTCTCTGAGGTTGGACTTTGCGCCAAGGATTATATCAACCGCGAGGTTGACGGCTCTCTCTCGGGCGGTGAGCTCAAGAGAATCGAGATCGCGATGATCAACGCGCGCGGCACGAAGCTTTCGGTCTTCGACGAGCCAGAGGCAGGCATTGACCTTTGGAGCTTCAATAACCTCATCAAGGTCTTTGAGAAGATGTACGAGCGCACCAAGGGTACGATCCTCATCATCTCGCACCAAGAGAGAATTCTCAATATTGCCGATAAGATCATTGTCGTCGCGGGGGGCGAGGTCGTCGAATACGACGATTGCAAGAAGGTCTTCCCGAAGCTGATTGACGTGCAGACGGGTTGCCGCTATACGAAAACGATGTAAGGAGGAGAGAGATGGATAAGATACAACAAAATCTGCTCAAAGAAGTCGCAGGGCTTCACAAAGTGCCTGAGGGAGCGTATTCGCTCCGCATCAACGGACAGCTCCACGGAAAGAACTCCTCGGAAAACATTGAGATCGTACAGAAGACCGATAAACCCGGTATTGACATTTACGTGAAGGCAGGCACGAAAAAGGAATCGCTCCATATTCCCGTCATTTTGTCGCAGACGGGACTGCGCGAGCTCGTCTATAACGATTTCCATATCGGTGAGGACTGCGACGTAACGATCGTCGCGGGCTGCGGCATTCACAACGGCGGCAGTGAGACCTCGGAGCACAGCGGAGTTCACGCATTTTATCTTGCCAAGAACGCAAGAGTAAAATACGTCGAGAAGCACTACGGTCAGGGCGACGGAAACGGCAAAAATATTATGAATCCCACCACCTACGTCGAGCTTGACGAGGGCGCGTATCTCGAAATGGAGACGGCGCAGATCAAGGGCGTTGACTCGACCAAGAGAACGACGAGGGCGATCCTCGGCGCGAAATCCACGCTGATCGTCAGCGAGAAAATTATGACGCACGGAGACCAGTTTGCCGAGACCGAATTTGAGGTCGAGCTCAACGGCGAGGGCGCGGGAACGCACGTCGTTTCGCGTTCGGTCGCAAGAGACAAGTCGCGTCAGCGCTTTGTCTCGCGTATCAAGGGCAACGCCGAGTGCTCGGGACATACCGAGTGTGACGCCATCATTCTCGATGACGCGACCGTGGCGGCAGTCCCCGAAATTCTCGCGGTACACCCCGACGCGTCGCTCATTCACGAGGCGGCGATCGGAAAGATCGCGGGCGAACAGCTCATCAAGCTGATGACGCTCGGTCTTACCGAAAAGGAAGCCGAAGAAGAGATCATCAACGGATTTTTGAGATAATATCCAAGCACTCATTGATACCATCAATGAGTGCTTTTTGTTCGTTTTTCATTTTTTGAAACATATCTTGTGTTTTTTCTGCTTTTGCGGTACAATGAAGAAAAAGAAATCCGAGAAAAGAAAGGAAAAATAGGCATGAAAGAGCAATTAATGTGGTGTTATTTGATTCATTTGAGCACACATATGTGGGCGGACGACGCTATTCCACCGAATATCACTCACGGAACGTGGTATATTCGTCCTGCTTTTCAGGAAAACAACGATGTGGACTTGGAAGTATGGGATAGTACGGTCAAATTTGTTGCTGAGCGTCAGTACAATACATTGCTGATTGATCTTGGCGACGGTGTCAAGTATGAGTCGCACCCCGAGATATCTGCCCCCGATGCGTGGGACAAGGACTTTCTCAAAAAGAAGCTTGATGAGATCCGCGCGCTCGGCATGACGCCGATTCCCAAACTCAATTTTTCTTGCGGGCATATGACATGGCTCAAGCAATATAACCGAATGGTTTCTTCCCCCATCTACTATAAGGTATGCGCCGATCTCATTAAAGAGGTTTGCGAACTCTTTGATAACCCGCCTCTTTTCCACCTCGGTTTTGACGAGGAGACTGTGGAGTGTCAGCAAGAGGTCGAAAAAGCAGTGGTTCGCGGTGAAAAGCTTTGGTGGCACGATCTTTTCTTCCTTGCAGGTGAGTGTGAAAAATACGGTGCACGTCCGTGGATATGGTCGGACTATTATTGGAGCTTTCCCGAACTCTTCAAAAAGAATATGCCAAAGTCGATCTTGCAATCAAACTGGACCTATTGGAGTTTTAGAGATTACAAGGACGGCTTCCGCGCCAATTATCAGATCGCGACATACGGCGAACTTGATGACCTTGGCTATGACCAAGTGCTGACAGGCTCGACATGGCATGTCGATGAAAATCTCTATCAAACGGTGGCACATGGAAAGAATCGCATCCGCCCCGAGCTTCTTAAGGGCTTTATGGCGGCACCGTGGGAAATGACCACAAAGGTCAATCGATTTACGCTGATGGACGATGCCGAGAGAATGTATCTTGCAAGAAAAGAGCTTTATCCAGAAACGCTGTAATCATAAAAATCCCCCAAACCGCATTTTTCGGTTTGGGGGATTTTCTTACGGAAAGATTAATTGGCATCAGGGAATCACCGTTCCGCTCTCCCCATCCGATTCAGAGCCATTCGATCGGCTTCCGAGGTCTTGGACGATATCAGCATAAATTGCGTAATGGTCAGATGCTTTTCCCATCGGAATGTTGCGAATAACGCGGTGCTTTAATACCTTCGCAGTGTCGTTTGTGACCATCATATGGTCAATGTGGGCTTCCAACCAAATTTGATCCAAGAGAGAGGTTCTCTCCGAGCAGGTGGAGATCAGCGCTTCGTTATTCTCGGTCAGATAGACCGAGTTTTGAAGGGAGCTTTGACCGATCAGCGTCTCAAAGGTACTCGGGTGATTGCCTTGCGTTCCGAGATTGATGTTATGGTCGCCGCTCACTGCGATCGGTGCGTCGGGATATTTTTTCGAAAGCGCCACGACCTCTTGGCTCACCTCTGCATATTCTTCGGGACGTACTGGGGTGAGGTGAAGATTGACGTGAATAAACATTAGATTGGGATCGGTTTTAGACCGATATACCGCCCACTGCCAACGGTGCATATCGTTGACGACTTCGGTTTGAATGCCAGATTCTATGACGGTCCAACGGTCGGTTCGGTAGAACATGGGTGTCCAATGCTTTGACAGGGAAACCTTGTCGCTGAAATCGACCATAGAGTATTCGCTTCCGATCAGCGTGAGGAGCTTGGTCTGCATATTGTACGGGAGATTGTTGACATTGTTTTGCTCCTGCATCTCTTGCATTCCGATAAAATCG
>JAFQPC010000189.1 GCA_017411935.1 Clostridia bacterium
CCAAGGACGCGATCCGAAAGCACGATTTCGTCGAATTTTATCTCGGACGCAACGGCGAATTTGATCTCCTTGCCGCATCGGTCATCAAGCGCGTACAAAAATCCACCGACCGACAAAACAGCGCCCTCATTCTCGTGCTTCCGTACCACGTCAAGGACGAAGAATGTTACGCGGAATATTACGACGATCTGTGCTATCCCAACGCACCCTCGGTGCATTACCGCGCGGCGATCACCAAACGCAACGAATTTATGATCGACCGCGCCGACCTGCTCGTCGCTTTTGTGGAAACGGCTTCGGGCGGAGCGTACACGGCAATGCGCTATGCCGAGCGATGCGGCGTACCGATCTTGAATCTCGGAAAGATGAAATAAAACAAAATGCGTAGCTGTGAGTTTTTCACAGCTACGCATTTTTTTACAGATAATTTTTCATTCGCTCGACGCTGTCTTCCATAAATGCGACGGTGTCTCGCGCAAGCTTGAGCGAGCGCTCCGAGCAGGGTTTGTTTTCATATTCGTGAATGAGCTTGGTGTTCTCGGTAATGCCCATCGTTGCGCCCTCGATCATCATCTGCGCGATGTGCGAATCGGTGGAGTCCATCATCGTGTTCATCGCCATTCCCATCTTAGCGCCGAGCTTGGAGAGCATACCCTCTTCCTTGGGTTCTTCGCCGCCGTCGTAAATTTCCTTGGCAATTTCCTTGGCAAATTCCTCGTATCGGTTGAGCTCGGCGGTCAGCTCCTGACGGAGCTCCTTGCCGTCGACCTTGGGCATAATATTGATGATCGAATCCGATCCCATTTTAATATTTTTATACAGCTCGCAGAGAAATTCCTGCGTACAGCTCTTTTCGGTTTTTTCTTTGACCGTATTCATATTAGCCTCCTTGAAAATAAAACATCGGGTCACGTTTATTTTTTCCGAAAGACGCAAAAGAATACTTGCAAAAAAGAGGAAATTATGATACAATAAAAATACAATTTTTTTACAAGAGGTCACGTATGAATGAAAAAGAACTTGCCGAGCTCCGTCGGAGATATCGGCACGATAAAAGTAATATTACGCACGTTCGCGGTTGCTTCGTGAACGAAAAAAAAGAGATCATTTCGGAATTTGAGCAGAGCCTCGGTATGATCTCCGAGGACGATGCCGACGATATCCTCGCGCTTCTGCGAAAGACGATGTCGGGCGTGGTCGGACGAAATCTTCTGCCGATCGACTTTTCGACGGCGCAGGTGATGGAGAGCGAGGAGCACAAGCTTCTCTCGGTGCTCCGCGCCACCAAGCTTTCGGACGAGGACAGCCGCCGCGCGCTCTATGAGAAGATCACGGGTGCGCTCGAATACGACGGAAGCTATATGATCCTGCTCGCTTACGACCGCTACGACGTTCCCGCAAGAGGTGCGGACGGTGAAGAAAAGGAATCCGAGAGCGTCTTCTCGTACATTCACTGCGCGATCTCTCCGATCAAGGCATCGCGCGCTGTGCTGAGCTATTATTTCCCGGGAAACTGTATGAGAAGCGTCACGGCAGACTGCTCGCTCTCCTCTCCGATGCTCGGTTTTCTGTTTCCTGCCTTTGAGAACGGCGGCGCGAATATTTATCGCGCGATGTATTACACGAAGGACTTGAAAAATAATCACCCCGAGCTCTCCGATGCGCTCTTTTCGTCCGAGATCCCGATGCCGCCCTCTGAACAGAAAGCGACCTTTGGCGCGATCCTCGAAGAAGCGATGGCAGAGGATTGCTCTCTGCGTGTCGTTCGCGCGGTACATACGCAGATGTGTCAGCTCATCGAAGCTTACCGTGAAGAACCGACCGAAGAACCCCTCACGGTCACCAAGGACGACGCGGCAGAAATGCTCCGTGTGTGCGGCGTACCCGAGGAGAGAGTAACGGTCTTTGAAGAAAAATACACCGAGGAGCTCGGTGAGAACGCCGAGATCCACCCGAAAACCGTTGCCGAGACCAAGCGTTTGAAAGTTAAGACCCCCGAGGTTTCGATCACGGTTGCCCCCGGTTGCGGAGAGCGTCTTGAGACGCGCGTCATCGACGGTGTGCGCTATCTGCTCGTCCGTGCCGACGGCGACGTCGAGGTCAACGGTGTGAATATTCAGATTTAAAGGTAAGGAGTTACTTATGAAAAAATTAAAAATTGGAATTATTGGTTGCGGACGCATCTCGGATATGCACCTGATCTCCGCCAATACGTTGGAGCAAGCAGAGCTGGTTGCCTGCTGTGATATCAAAAAAGACCGCGCAGATGCGGTCGCGGAAGAATACCGTATCCGTTCTTACGGCTCATATGAGGAAATGATCGAAAAAGAGACGCTTGACGCAGTCCACCTTTGCCTGCCGCACTATCTGCACAGCAAGGTTGCTTGCTACTGCTTTGAGCACGGTCTTCACGTTCTGACCGAGAAGCCGATGGACGTGAATTTTGAAGATGCTGAAAAAGCCGTCGCAAAAGCCAAGGAGCTTGGCGTTCTGTACGGCGTGATTTTCCAATGCCGTTACAATCCCTCGTCTCAGCTTGTGAAAAAAGCGGTAGAAAGCGGTAAGCTCGGCAAGATCCTTTCTGCACGTTCGGTTCTGACCTGGACGCGTCCGGATAGCTACTATTCGGAAAGCGATTGGAAAGGAACGTGGGATAAGGAAGGTGGCGGAGTGATCATCGACCAGGCGATCCATTCGATCGACCTTGTCAACTGGATCGTAAACAGCAACGTAGAAAGCGTTTCTTGTACGATGAATAACCGCGGTCACAAGGCGGTATCGGTCGAGGACAGTGCCGAGGGGCTGGTGACCTACGAAAACGGTGTTCGGTACGGTTTTTATGCGATGAACAATTACGGTTGCGACGAACCGATCGAAATTCGACTTTTCTGCGAAAACGGCAGGGTGATCTTTGATTATAATAATGCCACCATTCGTTACAAGGACGGAACCGTAGAGGAAGCACATCCCGATAAAAATCCGATGCAGTATCCCAAGGGAAAGGTATATTGGGGCGTTCAGCACATCCGTCAGATCGAGCAATTTTACAAGGCTTGTCTTGGAATTGAGCCTCTCGAAATCGACGGGGAAGAAGCACTCAAAACGCACCGCCTGATTATGAAAATGTACGATCTCGGCGGAATGAAAAAATAAGAGAAGCGCTTGCGCCAAGTTAGGCGCAAGC
>JAFQPC010000190.1 GCA_017411935.1 Clostridia bacterium
AGTATTATACCACACTCCGCTCGCTTTGTCAACCCTCTTTCTGAATTTTTCAAAAAAACTTTTTCTTTTCTTTTCGACATTCTTCCTTTACGTAAATTTCCTGAAAAACATTTGCGACATTGATTGACTTTTTTCGTCTGAAGTGTTATAATGTTTTTTGAGAAAAGGGAACTTCGTTTCCCCAAAAAATCAGGAGGAATTTATGGCCAAAAATCTTGTCTACGACATCCAAGAAAAACCACCCTTTAGCAAACTCATTATTTTTGCCTTCCAACAGCTTCTTGCTATTATGGCAGCTACCATTGCTGTTCCCGCAATCGTCGGAAACGGTATGTCCGCTTCTGCGGCATTGTTCGGTGCAGGCGTTGGTACGATCGTGTATCAGCTCTTTACCAAGTTCCGCAGCCCCGTTTTTCTCGGCTCGTCCTTTGCCTTCATCGGCTCGATGGCAGCCGCTTTTGCAGGCGCCGCTTCGATGAGCCTCGGTTACCTTGGACTTCTCCTCGGTGCCGTTTTTGCAGGTCTTGTTTACGTTGTGATTGCTCTCGTTGTAAAATTGGTCGGTGTCAATTGGATCAACAAGCTGATGCCCGCCGCCGTCATTGGTCCTACGGTTGCTCTGATCGGTCTTTCGCTGGCGTCTGCCGCAGTCAAGGACGTCTTTTCCTACGGTCCTCAGGACGGAAACGGCGCCTTTATTATGTCGGGCAATCTTTGGGTCTCTTTTATTTGCGCGATCGTAACGCTCGTTGTCGTTATTCTTTGCTCGACCTATGGTAAAAAGATGATGAAGCTCATTCCTTTTATCATTGGTGTATTGGCAGGCTATGCCGTTGCGATGATCTTTACCGTGATCGGTTACGCGGCAAGTGTTGATTCGCTCAAGATCATTGATTTTGCTCCGTTCCAGGCACTCGTCTCCGACGGTGTCGGTATCAAGACCTTCTTTGCTGTTCCCGAGTTCTCGTTTGTTGAAGCATTCAAGGGTGTGAAGGACTTTGAATGGAGCTATGTTGCGACGGTTGCCGTTGCCTACATTCCTGTGGCATTCGTGGTATTTGCCGAGCATATTGCTGACCACAAGAACCTTTCCTCGATCATTGACGAGGATCTTCTTGAAAATCCCGGTCTGCACCGCACCCTCCTTGGCGACGGTGTCGGCTCGATCGCAGGCGCTTTCTTTGGCGGCTGCCCCAATACCACCTACGGTGAGTCGGTCGGCTGTGTTGCGATTACCCGCAACGCATCGGTAGCTACCATTACCACGACCGCAATCATGGCAGTTCTTATTTCCTTTGTTTCTCCCTTCGTTGCATTTCTGGATTCGATCCCCGGATGCGTGATGGGCGGTGTATGTATTACGCTGTATGGCTTTATCGCCGTTTCGGGTATGAAGATGATTCAGAAGGTCGATCTCGAGGACCATGCTAACCTCTTTACCGTCTCTGTCATTCTGATCTCGGGAATCGGCGGTATGGCAATGGCGATCGGCAAGGTGACGATCACAGCAATTGCTTGCGCTTTGATCCTCGGCATTCTCGTCAATATCCTTTTGAACAAATTTAAAAAGAAGGCTGACTAACTCGAAGGAGTATTTCCAATATGAAAAATTACGAAAACGTCATTATTTTTGACCATCCTCTGATCCGTCATAAGATCGCGATTCTGCGCGACGAAAAAACCAGTATGAAAGAATTTCGCGAGCTGGTAGAGGAGATCACGACGCTGATGACCTATGAAAGTCTCAAGGACGGTGTCCCCACGACCGAGATCGAGGTCAAAACGCCGCTCGAGAGCTGCAAGCAGACGGTCGTCGCGGATAATTCGATCGTGATCGTTCCGATCCTCCGTGCAGGACTTGGTATGGTCAACGGAATTCACGTTTTGTTTCCCTCGGCAAGAGTAGGGCACATCGGAATGTACCGTGACGAAGAAACGCTTCAGCCGCAGTCCTATTATTGTAAGCTTCCCGAGGGGATCGAGGAGAAGCTTGTCATCGTTGTTGATCCGATGCTGGCGACGGGCGGAAGCGCGTGTGACGCGATCCAGCTCCTCAAGGACAGAGGATGCACGCACATTAAATTTATGGCGATCATCGGCGCGCCCGAGGGCATATCCAAGGTTGCCGAGGCGCATCCCGACGTCAATATCTACGTTTCGACGCTTGACCGCTGTCTCAATGAAAATGGATATATTCTTCCGGGTCTCGGCGACGCAGGCGATCGACTGTTCGGAACCAAGTGAATTTTGATCCCCAAGGAGAAATCCTTGGGGATTTTTTATTTTATTTCCCAAAAGGTCTTGAAAAATAAGGATTTTTATGGTATAATAAATAGAATTTTGAAACAAATCTTTGGAGAGACAACTTATGGAAACTAAAAGAAGCTCATTTACCGGAAAAATCGGATTTGTTCTTGCGGCGGCAGGCTCTGCGGTCGGACTTGGCAATATCTGGCGTTTCCCCTATCTTGCCGCAAAATACGGCGGCGGTGTTTTTTTGCTCGTCTACATCCTTTTGGCTGTGACCTTCGGCTTTTCGCTGATGGTTGCCGAGATCGCGATCGGTCGTAAGACGGGAAAGAGTGCGATCAGAGCATTTTCTTCGCTCGATAAGCGCTATTCTTTCGTCGGCGTTCTTGCCGCTGCGGTGCCTGTCATTATTTTGCCCTACTATTCGGTCATCGGCGGTTGGGTGCTCAAATATTTCACGGGCTTTGTTTCGGGCTCTGCGTCCGAGATGGCAAGCGATACCTTTTTCGGAAACTATATCTCGGGTGTTACCGAGCCCCTGATTTGGTTTGCGATCTTCCTCGGAGCGACGGCACTTATCGTTCTTTTCGGTGTAGAAAAGGGAATTGAGAAGGTCAGTAAGGTGATGATGCCTTTGCTCGTGGCTTTGACGATCTTTATCGCATCCTATACCATCATTACGATGGATGGTGCGTGGGACGGTGTAAAATATTATCTGATGCCCGATTTCTCGCATTTCTCAGTGATGACGGTCGTTGCCGCGATGGGACAGCTCTTCTATTCGATGTCGCTCGCGATGGGAATTATGATCACCTTCGGTTCGTATATGAAGAAGGACATCAGTATTGAAAAATCGGTCAGACAGATCGAGATCTTCGATACGGGAATTGCAATTCTCGCAGGTCTGATGATCATTCCCGCCGTTTTCGCCTTCTCGGGCGGAGATCAGGCGGCACTCGGACAGGGTCCTGGATTGATGTTTGTAACGCTTCCCAAGGTTTTTGAAGTAATGCCCGGCGGTACGGTCATCGGCGCGATCTTCTTCTTGATGGTGATCCTTGCGGCACTGACCTCGTCGATCTCGCTGATGGAAACGATCGTTTCAATCTTTATGGACAAGTTCAAGCTCGGCCGTCGCGTGAGCTGTGGCATCGTGCTTGGTATTTCGGTGCTCATCGGTATTCCCGCATCAATCGGATACAGCGCATGGTCGGGTGTGACGATCCTCGGAATGCAGTTCCTTGATTTCTTTGACTTTATCAGCAACAGCGTGATGATGCCGATCGTTGCGTTTGCAACCTGCCTCTTCGTTACCTTTGTCACGAAGCCCAAGGGA
>JAFQPC010000191.1 GCA_017411935.1 Clostridia bacterium
GTTCCCATCGCCGTAGAGATAAAGCAGCTAACCAAAAACAGCACTAAAACGGCAAATTTTGCGGGAACGATCGAAAGGACAAAGTATGCAACGCTCTCCGCACTGCTCCGTCCGACCACACCGACGAAAATTCCTGCCAACAGGAAGATCAGAAGCATCGTGAGAATATTTTTGTCACCAACACCCTGCCCCATCAACTCGATCTTCTGTTCCAACTTCATTCCGTGGGTCTGCAAGCAGGCAACGAGAATTGCCACCAAAAAGATCACCACGATCGGAACGCTGTAAAATCCCATCGAAATCTTCATCACGTATTCAAAGACGATGCCGAGGGTGAGATATAAAACGATAAATACTCCAATAGGCAATAGCGCCCAAACGTTTCCTTTTTTCATTGCTCTGTCAAATACTCCTTTTTGATTTATTCTAAAATACGAAGAAGAGATTTTGCTGTATATACGGTATATTCCATCATCCGATCTCCCGATTGAAGATCGTTTTGTCCTTCAATGATCGCCTTAACCGAGGTTTTTCGTTCGCTGAACCACTTAAATCGCATAAGCTTTACGGAAATGTCTTCTTCCGAAGTCGCCATCACTCGCCCACGGCAAGGATGGATCACGAGAATTTTTTGAGTTCCCTCTTCGGCTTCAAAGGTGTAATTCTCGGTCATAATATGATTCCAAAGAATGCGATCCTTGCAGTGGCTTGCGCGTCCATTCGCGTGAAGATACATCAAAGATCGTCTGCGAGGTACCGAAAAGCATCGGAATGCGATCCGCTCCTTCTCGGAAGTAATAAACCAAGCCTTCTGCTTCTTATCTTTCTTCACCGAGAACCCCTTTTTCTTTCCAATCTTCTTGATTTTTCGAATCAGCCTTCTTCTGGTAAGCATCGGTCGCAAAAACAGAATCCCGAAAATCACCGAAAGAATCACAAGAAAGAAAATAAAGGTTGCCGAAGAAGAACCAAAGAGCGCAATCGCCCGACAAGCCATCACGAGCATCGGAATGGCGTAAGCAAAGGCAACACCGCCAAAGCAGAAAAGTGCCACGCGCAACGCGCACTGACCGAGAAACGTCCAAAAAGGCCTCTTTTCTTCCTCATTGATTATGCGTTTGTAATCTTTTACCCACCAATTCAAAATCGACAAGTACGACCAAAAAACGATCAAAAGAGAAAGCAGTAAAGCAATAACAACCGAAAGGAAGATTCTGGCAACTCTGATGAGCGGCAAAAAGCTCATCGCAAGATTGATTTCCTGATAAAAGGGAGAAATCACGTAGCAAAGACAGAAGAAAACGGTAAACGCCAAAATTTCCAATTGAAATGCCTTGCTTTTCAAAAGGAAGATCGCGCGTTTTTTGAAAGGCTTCGATTCTTTCGCAACCAAGAGAAATTCCTGTTTCATTTGCCAATGGTTGGTTGCAAAGGTAGCTGCGAGCGAAAAAACGACCAAAATCGAGAAAATCAAACTGAAAGCAAGATAGAGAGGCACGCTCCAAAAATTCGCGAGATTCGGCATTGTCATAGAACGCTGTAAATACCGTCCCGCAAAAGCGGTCGTCAGCGAAACCACAATGTAAAATAGCAGTCCGCGCAACAGCTCAAGATAGATCCAAAACCATTTTTTCTTCATTGTCTCGCCCCCCTTCTTCTCTCAATTTTTTCACTGGTTTCAAGAAAGATTTTCTCACTGAAATTGATACTATTTTACAGAAGCACGTATTTGCTGTTTCATCGAAAGAATATCCTCCTCCGAAGGCTCTTTTCTTTCATCGTAGCGATAAGAAATATAGGACTCAAATACCTTTGCCTCGGCATCGGTGTTTTCTGTCAGACGCTCGATTTCCGCAGGTGTATGGCTGGCATAAATTCGTGCTCCGTGCTTAATTCGATCAGAAACGATTTGTCGATATAAATAGCGCAATTTTTCACGTTCACTCTGTAATTGTTTCCAACGAGGTGTTTTTTTTGATTTCTGCGGAGTGTTATCCTTCTCTTTTTTCAAAAATTGAAATTTGGTTTCTCCCGTAATAATGTTTTTCTTTTTGGAGATACTCCAGGATTCTACCAAACGAAGAAAGAACTTTGCAAGTGAAGAAAATATCTTCTGCATATTTTGAACGATCGATTTTTTCCACTTTTCTTGATACAGCCTACGAAGCACAAAAACAATCCCAAACACGTCTACTACAGTAGCAATCACTCGCAATGGAATCTCAATATTCGTTGGAAGCTCCATCACCCATATTACAGGAAGAAGTAAAACAAGAAGAACAAGGAAAAATTCATAACGAAAAGATCCTACTTTTTTCATCGCACACTCCTTCCTTCCAAGGAAATAATTTTCACTGAAAATCCCATACTTTCCGCAGAATGAATTGATTTTGCGAGTTCGTCGTCGATTTCAAGTGTAATCACAAAAAGATCGGTTTTGAGAGAGAGCGTAGGAACGATTTTTTGAAAAATTGCGTTCATTGAATAATCTCTCCGTGCGTACCAAGAAATTTCGGAAAAGGCTTCCAAAATTTGCTTGGTGTGCACTTCTCCGCTCCCACAAGGAATGCTGATATATTGCGACGAACCTCGGGCACAGTTTACTGCAAAGCCATAGCATCCCGAATGCTGAATAGCCTCACGAAATAAAAAGCAGGCATATCGTAGACCGAGTTCTAATGCTTCTTCATCTTTCAGTGCCGATTCCGAACAAGACGAAAGATTCAAAAAAATCATCGAATCATAATTTTTCGAGGAATCGTATTGATTGCAAAGAAGCTGTCGTTCCCCGCCACGAAAAGCGCGTACCGATGCCTTAAAATTAATCGCTCTCATCGGATCACCTTTTTGATATGGGCGGATTCCCGAAAAGAAAAAGAGATCTTCAATCTGTTTTTTATCAGCAAGTGCATTACCGGAATCGTACAGTTCTGATGAAAGCAATAAATTCGTATCATAAATATCGGGATACGCATAAAACTCCAAGGTATCGGAAAACCAAAATTCGTTTTTTCGATAAAGAATGGTTGCTGTATTCAAGCAATAGTGGTCACGACGATCTGCAACCACCGTATGCTTTTTCGAAACCGAAGAAAACGGAGGAATCGAAAAAATACTCGTTACCTTGGTATATTCGTTACATTTTAATCCGTCAATCGTAAGTCCTGAGGGAACGAAAAATTCAACCTGTACCGAAAACAACGGAAACCATACCGAATTTTTCACATATTCCGTAAGATCAAGCGTTTCCCCAACAAAAACGCCATCGGTAGAAAACAAGCGCTCATATTGCAATTTACCCAATGCCCATAGCTTTAACGCCCGATAACCGAGGAGAAGAACCAATACGCCAAAAACCACTGCCACGCTCCACCAAAACCAAGGTGCAAAAAGCAAAGATACAAAAAATTCCGATATCGAAGTTAAAAGTTGTGTCATAGTATTACCTGACAGAAAAATTAATCTCTTCACTTGGAACCGGTGTAGTCTCTAAAATGGAACAAATCAATTTTTCTCCGAGGTCTCCTTGACGGAAGAAATTATTGTGAAAGACTACACGGTGCGCCAAAACGGGAATTGCGGAACGCTTGATATCGTCAGGCAGAACGTAATCTCTACCCGAGATTGCGGCATATCCTCTTGCCACAAGGATAAGAGCAATCATTGCTCTCGGACTTGCACCAAGAATGACGTCCTTGGCGTGTCTCGTTGCTTCACAAATCGATGCCGCATAAGACAAAAGATCTCGATGCACATAAACGGAAGCCAACTCTTTTCTCGCTTCAACGATCATCTCTGCCGAGATTTTCGATGCAGTGTGTTCGCTTTGAGACACGTGAGAAAGCTTTCTCGAAAGAATTTCCACATTTTCCTCATGCGTTGAATATCCCATCGACGTCTTGATCAGAAATCGGTCAAGCTGAGCTTCGGGAAGCTCAAAGGTTCCCTTAGTCTCCACGGGATTTTGCGTAGCAATCACCATAAACGGTTCATTTAAAGGATATGTAACTCCATCAACGGTAACCTGATGCTCTTCCATACATTCCAAAAGACCCGATTGCGTTTTGGGCATCGCTCTGTTGATTTCATCGACCAAAAGAATATTGGTAAATACAGGTCCACGAATAAAACGGAACTCCGATTCCTTCATATCAAAAAAGTTGACTCCCACAAGATCCGACGGAAGCATATCGGGAACACATTGAACACGCTTAAAGTCCAAAGAAAGAACTTGGGCAAAGCTCTTTGCAAACACAGTTTTTCCCGTTCCTGGAACGTCATCAATCAGCATATGTCCGCCGCAAAGCAAACAAATCACAGCAAGATCGGTTACTTGTTCTTTTCCTACAATCACCGCTCCTATTTCTTTCTTGATAGTTTGATGAATGGATTCAATGGTACGCAACATAGAAGCTCTCCTTTGTTTTTGTAAATCTATAGTTGACTTTTTTTCATTATACCATACCTTTCCTAAAAAAACAAGTAGCAACCCTATAGGAAAAAGAAAAAGAGCACAATATGGTTCTTTTCTTACTGATCAAAAAAGAAAAGAAAAGCAGACCACCAAGTGGTGATCTGCTTTTCTTGGCTCCCCCTGCTGGGCTTGAACCAGCGACATCATGATTAACAGTCATGCGCTCTACCGACTGAGCTAAGGAGGAATATTGAAAGGGATACACTATGTAGTATACCCCTTTTTGTGTCGGCTATGACCTATCTTTCCGGTCCGTCTCCAGACAAGTATTTTCGGCACTGCA
>JAFQPC010000192.1 GCA_017411935.1 Clostridia bacterium
GCCGAGAGCCGCTTTGTTGACGAACAAATTGCGGTTTGCGCCAATTCGGTGGATATTCACCGCGAAAGCTGGGGAGAATATCAAACGTATTCTTCGAATAAAAATTATTATATTCCGCTTTCCTGCTTGGTTTCTAAGAATCGGCGAAATCTCCTTGCGGCAGGGAAGTGCCTTTCGGCGGATACCTACGCCTTTTCCGCCGTCCGTGTCATGCCCCCGTGTTTTGCGATGGGCGAGGCGGTCGGAATTCTTTCGGCGCTTTCCGTCAAGAGAGACTGCTCGCCGTGGGACGTTCCCACCTCTGACGTGCAACGAAAGATTCTCGAAAATGGCGGGTACCTAGAACTTTGATTGCAAAAACCTCAGTTTGATTTTTTCAAATTGAGGTTTTTTGTTCAAAAAATGAATTTTTTAAAACAAAAACTTGCAATTTTATCGTTAAAACAACGATAATTATGAACAAACTGTAACCTTTACGCAAAACCCCTTGCAATTTTTGCCAAAATCCGATAGAATATACAATGGGCAACGATAGGACTTCCGCAGGGGTGTGAACGCTTGCGGTTCCCGATTTTCACTGTCAAAAATATTATAATAATAAATGAGGAGAAAAAACATGACCAACAACAAGTATGTTCTTGGCTGGATCGACGAGATGGCAGCCATGACCAAGCCCGACAAGATCGTTTGGATCGACGGCTCCGAGGAGCAGGCAGAGGCTCTGCGCGCAGAGGCTTGCTCGACCGGTGAGATGATCAAGCTCAATCAGGAGCTTCTTCCCAACTGCTATCTGCACAGAACCGCCGTCAACGACGTCGCTCGTGTTGAGGGCAGAACCTTTATCTGTACCTCCAAGAAAGAGGATGCAGGTAATATCAACAACTGGATGGCTCCCGAAGAGTGCTACGCAAAGCTCTCGAAGCTCTACGCAGGCTCGATGAAGGGAAGAACGATGTACGTCATTCCTTACTCGATGAGTATCGTTGGCTCTCCTTTCGCAAAATACGGAATTGAGCTGACCGACTCGATCTACGTCGTACTCAATATGCTCATTATGACCCGTGTCGGTCTCGACGTTCTCGAGGCACTCGGTGAGAGCGGCGACTTCATTAAGGGTCTGCACGCAAGAGCAGACATCGACGAGGAGAACCGCTATATCTGCCATTTCCCCGAAGACAACACCATCTGGTCGGTCAACTCGGGTTACGGCGGAAACGTTCTGCTTGGTAAGAAGTGCTTTGCACTTCGTATCGCATCCTACCTCGGACGCAAAGAGGGCTGGATGGCAGAGCATATGCTCATTCTCGGCGTAGAGTATCCGAACGGCGACACGAAGTATATCTGTGCCGCATTCCCCTCGGCTTGCGGTAAGACCAACCTCGCAATGCTCATTCCTCCGAAGTTCCTCTCGGACAAGGGCTACAAGGTATGGTGCGTCGGTGACGATATCGCTTGGCTCCGCGTCGGTGAGGACGGAAGACTTTGGGCAGTGAACCCCGAGAACGGCTTCTTCGGTGTTGCTCCCGGAACCAACCTCAACTCGAACCCCAACGCTCTCTACACGACGATGAAGGATACCATCTTCACCAACGTCGTTCACAACAAGGCAAACAACACCGTTTGGTGGGAAGGCCTTGACAAGAATCCTCCCGCCGATGCGATCGACTGGAAGGGTAACGTTTGGGATTACACCAAGTACAACAAGGCAGACAAGTCGACCTGTGGAGCGCATCCCAACAGTCGCTTCACCGCAAAGGCGACCAACTGTCCTTGCCTCTCGGCAGAGTTCAATAATCCTCAGGGTGTTCCCGTATCGGCAATCGTCTTTGGCGGACGCCGTGCGAAGACCGCTCCTCTGGTATACCAGTCCACGAGCTGGCAGAACGGTGCGTTCGTCGGTTCGATCATGGCTTCCGAGACCACGGCAGCTGCCGCAGGTGCTGTCGGTGTCGTTCGTCGTGACCCGATGGCAATGCGTCCTTTCGTTGGCTACGATATGGGTGACTACTGGGCACACTGGCTCAAGATGGGCACGATGATCCCCAAGGCTCCCAAGATCTTCCACGTCAACTGGTTCCGCACCGATGCTGACGGCAACTTCATCTGGCCCGGCTTTGGTGACAACATGAGAGTTCTTCTCTGGATCCTTGACCGTTGCGAGGGCAAGGTGGACGCGAACATCACGCCCATCGGATACGTTCCGAACGCAGAGGACATCAACATTGAGGGACTTGACGGTGTTACGCTCGATACCATCAAGGAGCTTCTCACGGTCGATACCGCTTCTTGGCTCGACGACGTACAGAACATCAAGGAATTCTACGCACAGGTTGGCGAGAGAGTTCCTCAGGCAATGTACGACGAGCTCGCAGCTCTCGAAGCAAGACTCAACGCATCGAAGTAATTTCGAACAGATCGGCAACCGCCACAAAATGTGGCGGTTGCTTTTTTTTTGCGAGTGATATTGACACGTTTGACAAAATATGATATACTACAACTATCAATCTTATTGAAATAACTTTTGAAGGAGAAATTATTATGTATTGTCGTAATTGTGGCAAGGAAATCAGTGATGAGGCTATGATCTGCGTACACTGCGGTGTTCCGGCAGGTAAGGGAAATACGTACTGCTCCAACTGTGGCGGAGAGGTTCACCCCGAAGCGGTCATTTGTGTGAATTGTGGCGTGTCGCTCAAAAAGAAGCTGCCCACGGAGGGAATTCAGAAGAGAAATATCGCAGTGGCGATCATTCTGACGATCATTACCTGTGGAATTTACGGAATTTATTGGTTTGTCAAGCTGACGAATGAAATGAACCGCTTGACGGGCAATGAACAGGATACGTCGGGTGGCGTTGCATGCCTTTTGACGATCGTCACCTGCGGTATTTACAGCATTTATTGGGCATACCGTATGGGCGAGAAGCGCGACCGTTTGGCTGAGAAAGATTCGTCGAGCGCGATCCTTTATTTGGTTTTGTCGCTGTTTATCAGTATTGCTGTCTACGCACTGGCACAGGATGCCATCAATAAAGCAATCGAAAACAACTAAGCGTCTATGAGACCTCGTCTTTGGAAAGTATTGAGAAAATACGCCATCATTCTCGGAATCGGTCTGGCGTATTGGCTCTTTACGATTTGGACAGGGTGGGGGATTCCTTGCTTATTTTACAAGATCACGGGATTTCAGTGCCCGGCGTGCGGCATTTCGCGAATGCTCTCCTCTCTTTTACGGTTGGATCTTGTCGCCGCCTTTCATTATCATCCACTGTTGTTGGTGACACTGCCGATCTTGCTTTTCTGTCTGATCTATCCCGACGTTCGTTACGTTCTTCGCGGGGATCGCGCAATCGGCTGGGTCAATGTTCTTCTGTGGGTGGAGATCGCGCTCTTGCTTGTTTTTGGCGTGGTCCGAAATCTGAGTGTGATATAAGATAGGAATGTAAATAAGGAGAAAACGATGTATTGTAAGGCGTGTGGAAAAGAATTGACGGAGAATACCGAGATCTGTATGGGATGCGGTGTTCCCGTAGGAAAGGGAAGCGAATATTGCCCTGTGTGCGGTCAACCGACCGAAAAAGGAGCGATCGTTTGCGTCAGCTGCGGAGCGACCTTGGTCGAACCGAAGCCCGAAATTCCGAAGGATGCAAAGTCAAGAATTTTGGCGGGACTTCTTGGGATTTTTTTCGGTGAATTCGGTGTACATAATTTTTACATCAAACGAACGGGACGCGCGGTGATCCAATTGGTGCTTAGCCTGTGCTATATGCTGTGTTCGTTCTTTGCGTCGGATGTGTTCCTGAGCCCGATATTGGCGCATTTTCCGGGAGCTATGGGATTCGTGATTCTGTCGGGAGTTTTTTGTTTCTTGATTGCGAGAGTGTGGTCTCTCATTGAGGCGATCCTTTTGCTTTGCGGATCGACGAAGGTCGATGGACGCGGAAACCCGATGAGAAATTGATTTTTTGCAGATCCGCCGAGCAGCTAAAACAGCTCGGCGGATCTCTTTTTTTGTGAAAAAGCAGGAATTTTTTATGAAAAAATTGCAAATAATAGGATGAGAAAATGCTGTTTTTGTGCAAAAGGGAGAAAATTTTAAGGAAACAGACTCTCGCTTGACAAAACGGGGGAAAAATGATAAAATATACAGTGAACGTTTGCGGTCAAAACGCAAAATGTAGGAATTTGGCGTACGAAATGCTTGGAAAAGAACGTCAATAACCATCAAATTTATCGGAAGGAGGATAAAAGGAGAATGCCAACCTTTAACCAGCTTGTTAGGCAGGGACGTCAGGACAAGGTTTACAAGTCGAAAGCACCCGTTCTTCAGAAGGGCTTCAACTCGTTGAACAATGTTCCTACGGACCAGGCATCGCCCCAGAAGAGAGGCGTTTGCACCAAGGTTTCTACCACCAGCCCGAAGAAGCCGAACTCCGCACTTCGTAAGATCGCGAGAGTCCGTCTGACCAACGGCTTGGAGGCAACGACCTACATTCCCGGTATCGGACACAACCTTCAGGAACACTCTGTCGTACTGATCAGAGGAGGAAGAGTTCGTGACCTGCCTGGTGTACGTTACCACATCATTCGTGGTACGCTTGATGCACAGGGTGTTGCAAACCGTAACCAGAGCCGTTCTAAGTACGGCGCAAAGAGACCGAAGAAGAAATAATTCGGTTTTTTAAAAAAGGTATAAAGCAAATTAAGCCGCATGGCGTGTTTCCTATGAATTTAATGTTTATAGAAGACCTCCGCGTGCTTACAGAAGAATGCTTTTGAGTACCTATGATTTCATAATTATTAATGAAGGAGGGAAGTACAGTGCCGAGAAGAGGTCGTATATCCAAAA
>JAFQPC010000002.1 GCA_017411935.1 Clostridia bacterium
AGGAAGGTATGCTTTCGTTCGATCAATGCTTCCACGCCACCATTCATCAGACGGCGAATGGCGAGGGTTTGGAAGCGATATTGCTCGGGAACGTTGACAAAAGCTTCCGAAAGCGGTCCGCCAAGTTTGGAATAGAGACATTCAAGACAACCGAGCACCTTGGCTGTCTGCTGTTTTTCATAAAACGCGATTCCCGTATCGGTCGTCGTGCATTTTCGGAAAAGATGCATATCTTCAAAGATCAACACATCGGTATCGAAAAGCTCCTCGGTTCGTTCGCATCCTGAAATCGCGATCTGGCGTTTAGCAAGTCGATTTGCCGAAAACCAGAGCGGGAAAGAGATGACAAGGGTCGCAATGATCGGAAGCGTCCCCAAAAGCATTGAAATCGCCGTAAGCATCGTTAAAGAAAGCAACCAATTCATCAAAACAGCAATGATTGCCGTAACAATACTTAAAAGAAGCGATGGTAAAAGCATGACCGAAGCCATACGAACGCCAAGATACTGCTCACGTGCCTCTGCCAAGAATTCCTTGGAAGGCTCACAGCACGCAGGAATGGCAACACTCGCATTTTCGGAAAGTCCGCCTCGCATCATTTTCGCAACGTTTCGGTTTTCCTTACTTAAAGTATCAAGCGTATATTTGGTTCGTTCGGGATCGAAAGAAAGAACCGAAAGAATTTTGATTTCTCTCGAGAGAAGCAAATACTCGCTCCAAAAAAGCACCAAAAGCAGAAGCGAAACCGCAAAATGGAACGGAGCTACCCATTCATGCATCGTCAACATTGCAATAATGTCGTAAACAAGTACGCCGATAACAGATAGTGCCGCTATGGAATAGATATTGGGACGCAAGCTAAAAATACGCAACACACCTTCTCCGATTCGTTTGCCAAACAGCAGCGAAGAAATGAAAAGAAGCTGAAATCCCATCAAAAGATAGGCACCGAGATATTCTTGATAATTCAAGATACCGCCAAAGTTCACCCCAAAGAGCGGAAGTGTTTCATAGAAGAACAAAAGAATAGAAATGAGTGCGCCTCCGACCATGCGAAGGATCGCATAGCGTTTTTTCTTTTGATACACTGAGAAGATATCATCTTCCTCAGAAATAGCTTCCTCTTCTGTAGCTACCAAAGGACGTTCTTCCCTCTTCCATTCTTCCTCGCAATCGAATTGGCGGAGCAGCGCACAGGCAGAGTCCTCCGCTTCCTCTTCAAATCTTCCAAAGCTTTCGACCAAGGCAGGCGTAGTATAGGTAACGCCCGAAAGAAGCGGATCCTTCTCCTTTCCCTCAAGAAGGTTGCTATCATCTGTTTCTTCCGAAACGAGCTCCCATCTTTGTCCTACGGGAACCGCCTCTGTCGGCTGATCACGAAGAATAACATCCGTTGGTTCTTCCTCACCAAGTCTCGGGAGCAATTCGTATTCGATCTCTTCTTCGACATCATCATAGTCGATCGCAAGAGGAAGGTCTTCCGAAACAGGCTCAGTTACCTCTTCCGAAATTTCAACTTTTTCCTCTTTTTCTTTGATTTCCACAACGTCTTCCGCCGCTTCGATCTCTTCCGTTTCTTCGATTTCTTCGATCGATCCGATTTTTTCCTCATTATCATTATTATCATTTTCGAAAGCCTCGCTTTCTGCCACGGCTTCCTGCAAAAAATCATCGTCCAAGGCATAAGAATCGACGGATTCCGAGGAGTCTGAAACTTGCTCTCCGTATTGCTTCTGCAAACGCTCCTTTAAAAGTTCCTCAGACATGGGTTCGTGCACTTCGTTCAGATCAGACGAATCAGATTCCTCCTCTGTCTTTGCAGCTTCGTCATTGATCGAGTCCTTCAGTAATTTTAAAATATCGTCAATTGTCTGTTCTTGCTTCATACGGACCTCCTTCAATTTATCATTGGATCGTCATTAGCTTCGGTCGGCTATTATTTTTTGCTTCGATGCTGACGCGAAATTTCAGCAAGCAATACTGCCGCCGCCGTAGATACGTTAAAGGAATTGACCTTTCCGTACATTGGAATGGAGACGATATAATCGGCTTTTTCTTTGATCAGGTGCGAAACGCCCTCGCCCTCGCTCCCCATCACAAGCGCACAGGGACAGTCAAAATCGGTATCATAATACGTGCTACCGCCTGCCTCTGCCGCAAAGATCCAGATCCCATCATTTTTCAGACGGTCGATCGTTGCCGCAAGATTGGTGACCTTTGCCACGGCTAAATGCTCAATAGCACCGCAAGACGCTTTACTCACCGCAGGAGTCAATCCCACGGCACGGCGTTTAGGGATAATCAAGCCGTGTGCTCCAACACCCTCAGCACAACGAATGAGTGCACCGAGATTATGAGGATCGGTAATTCCGTCGGCAATCACAAGAAAAGGTTTTTCCCCTCGCTCGGCGGCAATGCGCAACAGATCGTCGACCGTAGAATATTCCTTTTCTGCCGCCATTGCCAAAATTCCTTGATGTACGGCAAAATTCGACATTTTATCAAGCTTTGCACGGTCGGTTTCGATCACGGGAATATGTCGTTCGATCGCCTCAGCAACGAGCACGACAATCGAGCCCTCGCGCTCTCCGCGCTGAACGAAAATTTTATCAATATCTCTGCCCGATTTCAGAAGCTCGCGAACGGCATTTCGTCCGATCACCAATCCTTCTCCCATCGTTTCGTCCGAAGAATTTCTTTCGCGATCAGCAGAACGGTTCGGGCGCTGATTCTTATTTTTTGCATAAAAATCTTTCTTGTTTTTCTCCATGGTTTTTCTCCATTTCTTGCGAAAAATATACTTATTTTAATTATATCATAAAATTGATTTTTTGTACATAGTGAAAATCGCTTTTTTCTGCTTTTTTTCATTATTTTTTCAAAAAAAGATGGACACGGAAAATTCCGTGTCCATCGCTTTCTAAATTAACCCATCGTCGAGTAGTTGGGCGCTTCCTTGGTGATATTGATATCGTGAGGATGCGATTCCTTCAAACCTGCGCCCGTGATGCGAACGAACTTCGCATTGTGACGAAGACTCTCGATATCTCCCGTTCCGCAGTAACCCATACCAGAACGAAGACCGCCCATCAGCTGATAAATGGTGTCTGCCAAAGCGCCCTTGAAAGGTACGCGTCCCTCAACACCTTCGGGAACGAGCTTCTTGTTACCCTCCTGGAAGTAACGGTCCTTCGATCCGCTTTCCATTGCGGCAAGCGAACCCATACCGCGGTAAACCTTGAAACGTCTGCCCTGATAGAGTTCTTCGCTTCCGGGGCTTTCCTCACATCCGGCAAACATCGAACCGATCATTACAGCGCAAGCGCCTGCGGCGAGTGCCTTGACAATGTCACCGCTGAACTTCAGACCACCGTCGGCAATGACGGGGATATTGTACTTGTCCGCAACCTCTGCTGCGTTACAGATGGCGGTAATCTGAGGAACACCGATACCTGCAACCACACGAGTGGTACAGATCGAACCGGGACCGATACCGACCTTAATTGCGTCAGCACCTGCACGGATCAGATCCTCTGCTGCCTCGCCCGTTGCAATGTTTCCGGCGATGAGTTGACACTCGGGGAATGCGTTCTTTACTTCGTAAATCTTATTCATAATCCCCTGCGAATGACCGTGTGCCGAGTCAAGCACGAGGTAGTCTGCGCCTGCGGCAAGAAGCTCGCCCGCACGATCGATCGCGTCCTTTGTAACGCCGATCGCCGCACCGCAGAGAAGTCTGCCGCGCTCGTCTTTCGCGGAATTGGGATATTTCGATGCCTTTTCGATGTCCTTAATGGTGATCAGACCGGTCAGCACATTGTTTTCATCAACAAGCGGAAGCTTTTCGATCTTGCGCTTGCGAAGAATTTCCTGTGCCTCGGCAAGGGTCGTTCCCGTGGGAGCGGTAACAAGGTTTTCCTTGGTCATAACATCAGCAATGCGTCCGTTGAAATCGGTCAGGAAGCGCATATCGCGGTTGGTGATAATACCGATCACTCTTTTCTGATCGTCACAGATCGGAACACCCGAGATCTTGAATTTACGCATCAACTGCTCTGCTTCGTAAACGTAGTTATCCGCACCGAGGAAGATCGGGTTGGTAATAACGCCGTTTTCGATTCTCTTTACACGATCGACCTGATCTGCCTGATCGGCAATCGACATATTTTTATGAATCGTTCCTACACCGCCCTCACGTGCGATTGCAATAGCAAGATTGGATTCGGTAACCGTATCCATTGCCGCACTCATCAGAGGAATGTTGAGAGTGATCTTGTTGGTAAGGCGAGTCTTCAGACAAACGTCTGCCGGAAGAACATCACTTTTTGCGGGCACCAACAAAACATCGTCAAAGGTCAGCGCCTCGGGTAAAAATTTAGAGCTGTAATCCATAAAATTCAAACCTCCCTTATTTTTAAGTCTTCTTATTTCATCATCAAGTATCATCGAACACTATGATTATCAAATATTATATCAAATTCCGCAAAAAATGTCAACGGTTTTTTTTCGCATTTTTGAATTCTTTTGAATTTTTTCGTTATAATGAAAAAATTCATTCCAAAACAATTATCAATTGTGATTTTTGCTCATAAAATTTCATATATTTTGGCACAGAATCTTAACGAAAATCGGAGGTTTTCGATGAGCATCAGGATTTCTGACAAGCGAAGATATCTTCCCTGCTTTCTTTTATTTGTTTTTCTTTTTCTCAGCATTCTTTTTTTGCTTGTTTTTCTTGGTCAAAAGCTATCGCCACAAATTTCTTCAGATACAGAAGTCCAAGCAGGAGAGCCTTCGCTTCCTGTCATTGTGATCGATGCAGGTCACGGCGGAGAGGACGGCGGTGCCGTCGGTACCAATGGGGTTTATGAA
>JAFQPC010000193.1 GCA_017411935.1 Clostridia bacterium
GAACCGATACGGAAGAAAGGAACTCAACATGCAGGAGAAATTTGACACAAAATATTCCTTTGTTGAAAATGAAAAAGAGGTCCTCGGCTTTTGGGAAGAAAATGATTGCTTCCACAAGCTGAAGGCAAAGAACGAGGGTGGTCCCAAGTACCGCTTTATTGACGGACCGATCACCGCAAACAACCCGATGGGCGTTCACCACACCTGGGGCAGAACCCTGAAGGATACCTTTATCAAATATCACGCAATGAAGGGCTGTGATACCCACTACCGCAACGGCTTTGACTCGCAGGGTCTTTGGGTTGAGGTTGAGGTCGAGAAGGAGCTTGGCTTTAAGACCAAGCACGACATCGAGGAGTACGGTCTTGACAAGTTCACCGAAAAATGTATTGACCGTGTCAAGAAGTTCTCGGGTGTCATCACCGAGCAGTCCAAGCGTCTCGGTCAGTGGATGGATTGGGATAATTCCTACTTCACCTACACCGATGAAAACATTCAGGGAATCTGGCTCTTCCTCAAAAAATGTCACGAGGGCGGCTGGATCCGTCAGGTCTACAAGCCGATGCCTTGGTGCTCGCGTTGCGGAACCTCGCTCTCCGAGCACGAAATGACGGGCTCTTATAAAGAGATCGAGCACGAGGCAGTTTTCTTCAAGCTTCCCATTCTCGGAACAAACGACTACATTCTCGTATGGACGACGACTCCTTGGACGCTCTCGGCGAACGTCGCACTCGCCGTCAACCCCGAAATGACCTACGTCCGTCTGCACGTCGCGGGGGAGGAGCACAACTACGTCACCTCGCTCAACTACTACAAGCAGAAGTTCGAGGGCAAGGACGGTGTCGAGCTGCTTGCCACGATGAGCGGTCGCGATCTCGAAGGACTGACCTACGAGACCTGCTTCCCCGAAATGGAGGAGCAGAAGTTTGAGCACAAGATCGTCCTTTGGGACGAGGTTGCCGACGACGAGGGATGCGGCGTCGTTCACATCGCCCCCGGATGCGGCGCCGAGGACTTTGCTCTCGGTGAATCGATCGGTCTGCCTAAGATCATTCCCGTCGACGAATACGGTATTTTCTACGACGGCTTCAGCTTCCTCTCGAAACTCGACGCACAGGAGTGCCGCGCGCTCGTTTTCGAAGAACTGAAGAAGAGAAACAAGCTCTTCTACACGCACAAATATAAGCACAGCTATCCCGTTTGCTGGAGATGTAAGAAGGAGATCATCTTCCGTCTCGGCAAGGAATGGGCGATCGCCGTGGACGAGCTTCGTCCCCGCCTCATTGCCAACGCAAAGAAGGTTCGTTGGGAGCCCGCTTACCAAGGTAAGAGAATGCTCGACTGGCTCGAAAATATGTCCGATTGGAACATCTCGAGAAAGCGTTTCTACGGTCTGCCCCTGCCCTTCTATCTCTGCCCCGATTGCGGTGAGCTGACGGTCATCGGCTCGAAGGACGAGCTCTATGAGCTTGCTGTGGACAAAGCCAAGGTCGACGCAATTCCTCATCTCCACCGCCCGTGGATCGACGAAGTCAAGATCGCCTGCCCCAAGTGCGGTAAGCCGGTTGAGAGAGTGACGCAGGTCGGTGACGTTTGGCTCGACGCAGGTATCGTTCCCTTCTCGACGATGAAGTATCTGACCGACAAGGAATATTGGAAGCAGTACTTCCCCGCAGAGCACGTGCTTGAAATGAAGGAGCAGATCCGTCTGTGGTTCTATTCGATGCTCTTTATGTCTACGGTCCTTGTGGACGAGCCGCCCTACGAGCGTGTCAGCACGCACGGTATGGTCGTTTCCGAGGACGGAAGCCGCTTCTCCAAGACCGGCTTTATGATCCGCTTTGACGAAGCCGCCGACATCATCGGTGCCGACGCTTCGCGTTATATCTTCGCATCTTCCTCGACTTCGACCGACGTTCGCTTCGGTTTCAACCTCGGCGACGAGGCAAAGAGAAAGCTGCTTGCATTCTGGAATCTCGAGACCTTCTTCTCGACCTACGCTGACATCGACGGTGTCAAGGTCGATCTCTCGAAGCTCGACGCTTCGAAGCTCTGCCCCATCGACCGCTGGCTCGTGATCCGCACCAATCAGTTTATTACCGAGGCAACGAAGTATATGGACGACTACTCCACCCGTGAGGTCGTTGTCGCCTTTGAAGCCTTCGTCAACGACATCTCCAACTTCTATATCCGCGTCAACCGTGCTCGCTTCTGGGCAGGTGCGGACTCGGAGGATAAGCAGAACGCATACAGCGTGCTCTTCTATGCGATCAAGACCATCGCGCAGGTCATGGCACCCATCGTTCCCTTCATCACCGAGACCACGTGGCAGAGATTTATCAAGAGATATTCGAACGAGGATGCCGTCTCGATCTTCCTGACCGACTATCCGACGGTAGCCCCCGCCCTTGACATCAAGGACGACGCGATCCTCTCCGACGTTGAACGCGCAAGAGAGATCATCTCGCTCGGTCTGAAGCTCCGTAACGAAAAGCAGATCAAGATCCGTCAGCCCCTGCCGACGATCTACGTTTCCAAGAACGATGCAAATCACAGTGCGATCGCAACCTTCGGTTCGGTCATCCGCAGTGAGATGAACGTTCTCGCGATCGAAGAGATCTCGGATGCTTCCGCGCTCGAATCGAACTTCCTGACCGTCAACTTCAAGGTCGCAGGACGCGTGCTCAAGAACCGCGCCAACGACGTAAAGGCTTACCTCGCGGGACTTGACGCAGAGGCTCAGCAGACCCTCTCCGACAAGGTCAAGGCGGGAGAGGCGATCGACGCGCTGGATCTGACGGGCATCGAAGCAGATGTCTTCACCGTCAACTCCCAGCCCAAGGCAAACGTTGCGATCTATAAGAACGGCGACGAGTTCATCGCGCTTGATACGACGATCTCCGAGGAGCTCCAGAGAGCCGGCATTCTCCGTGACATCGTCCGTCAGTGTCAGGTCTTCCGTAAGATGGCAGGCTTTGACGTCAGCGACAGGATCTATATCGCATTCGCGACCGAGTCCGAGCTGATCGCAAGCATCGTTGAGGAAAAGAAGGATCAGCTCTCGCGCGACCTTCTCGCTTCCTTTGAAGCTCCCACCGCACCCGAATACACGGGTACGATCGAGCTCGACGGCGCCACCGTAACGGTAACGCTGCAAAGACAGTAATCACAAATAAAAAAACACGGCGGTTCGAAGCATCGAGCCGCCGTATTTCTTTTGACGCGGCTTTTCACCCTCCCCTACCGGTTTATAAAAAATTTCGTGCGTGCGCTTCCCATTTCTCTTCCGAAGAAAAAGCCGCGGCTTTTTTGAAAAAGCCGAAAAAGCCAATAACAATAACAATAGCAATAGCAATAACAATAACAATATATTGGAGGAGGAATAATTCTCCGAATCTCCTCCCCCTCTTTCCCAAAAGAGCTCAAATGAGCAGATAGATTTCCTTTTGTTTAAATCTCTTTCGGCTTCTTTCCTGTCACCGCGGAAAAGGCGCGATAAAATCCCGAGGTGCTTCCGAAGCCGCTCTCAAACGCCGCGTCGATCGGTCTCTTTCCGCTTCGGATCAAGGTCACGGCGTGCTCCACCCGACACCGAACGATATATTCCTGGAGCGTTACTCCCGTATATTCCTTAAAAATGCGCGAAAGGTGCGACGGACTGACGTACAGCGCCGCCGCGATCGTCTCACGCGAAAGATCGCCCTCCAAATGCTCGTGCAGATAGGAGATCGCCTTACATACCGTTGCATACTGTGCCCGCCCCGTTACGGCGGGGCTCTTTTTTTCCAAGCCAAGCAACCGCGCCGTCGAGATCACCATCGAGGTAATACGGTTGGCGATCCACTCGTTCCGATACGGAAGCTCCCGTTCGATCTCTTTTCGGATCGAGGCAAAGTCCTCTAAGATCCTCGTATGATATTCGTTGTTTTTTGGCAACAGCGAGGCTCTCTCTTTCTCAAAAAACAGCGCAACACAGCCCTCAGCTGGATACACGGTGATCGGCAAAAAGATCACCTGCTCCATCACGAGCGGCTCGGCGGAGACCACTTCCTCAAGATAGCGAAGATCGCCGCGCGAAAAGATCAGAACGTCGTCCCTCTCCACCGAAAACACCTCTCCGTTGATATTCCAACGCCCCTCACCCGACATGATGTGCACGAATTTGAGCTCGTCAAAGCTCATCGGCATCTCACGATGTCCCGATTCTTTTTTCGTCACCCGATATTGAAAAGGAAAAGATTCCATACGCTCACCTCTCACCCTATTTTCCTATATTGTAGCACAATAATGGAATTTTTGCAACTCTTTTGCAAGAAATTCTCCCCCGTGCTTGTTATAATAAAACTATCAAACCAAAGGAGAATATTTATGAAACGAATGTTAGAGCGATACCGCGAGCTTTCCTATGACGTCATCGTCGTCGGTGGCGGAATGGCGGGCATCTGTGCCGCCATCTCCTCTGCGAGGAACGGTGCGAAGACTGCCCTGATCCACGCACGGTCGGTGCTTGGCGGCAATACGTCCAGCGAGATCCGAATCCACATTTCGGGAGCGGACCAAGGCTTAAAGCAGCCCGATTACGCCGAGAGCGGACTTGTTTACGAGCTGATGCTCGAAAACAAAAAGCAAAACGAGCATTTTTGCTATTCGATCTGGGATTCGGTGCTTCACGACGCCGTCAAAAAAGAGGAAAACCTTACCCTCTACTACGACACCGTGATGTACGACGCAGAGACCGAGAACGACGAGATCGTGAGCATTTTCTGCGTGCAAAGCACGACAGAGATGCGTTACCGCTTCTTCGCGCCCATCTTCGTGGATTCCACGGGCAACGGCACGCTCGGCTATTACGCAGGGGCGGAATGCCGTATGGGCAGTGAGGCAAAATCCGAATTCGGAGAGATCGACGCGCCCGAGGAACCCAACAATTACCGCATGGGAAATACCATTCTTCTCAAAGCAAAAAACATGGGACACCCCGTTCCCTTCACGCCGCCCGCCTTTGCCAAAAAGCTGACCGAAAAGCAGCTTGCCAAGCGAATCCACTGTGCGCAGATGCGCAATACCATTGACTGCAGTGAAAGTCCCGACCCCGAGGAATACCGACGCATTTCAATGTGCTCGAGCGCCGCGATCGACTACGGCTATTGGTGGCTCGAGCTGATGGGAGAGGGCGACGACATCATTCCCGAATATGAAAATATCCGCGACGACCTGCTTGCCTACTGCTACGGTCTGTGGGATCATATCAAAAACGGCGACGAGGGCATTCACGAGCACGGCGCGGAAAACTTCGCGCTCGAATGGGTTGGCGCGCTCCCCGGAATGAGAGAGAGCCGACGCCTCATCGGTGATTATATTCTCACCGAGACCGACATTCTCGAGCACCGACAGTTTGAGGACGCCGTTGCCTACGGCGGTTGGTGCATCGACCTGCACTCCCCCAACGGTCTTCTGGACTTTGACATTCTCCCCTCGGATTGCCGATTCTTTGAGGGTGTCTATACCATTCCCTACCGCTCCTACTATTCCAAAAACATCAAAAACTGCTTTATGGCAGGCAGAGACATCTCCACCACCCGTCTCGGACTTGGCAGTACCCGTATCACGGGCTGTTGCGCCATTGGCGGCGAGGCAGTCGGCATTGCCGCGGCACTCTGCAAAAAATATGGCTGTACCC
>JAFQPC010000194.1 GCA_017411935.1 Clostridia bacterium
ACGACCAAACGCAACGCACTCCCACGCGCAAGCGCGCGGCGGATCGCGGTACTGCGGAAATACCCCAGCTCCGACAAGGCCTTGGCGCGGTCGGGCGAGAGGCAGTCCTCGGAAAGCAACCGCCTGACAAAGCCCCCGAGACTTTGACGGGTGTACGCGTTCACGACCGATACGATGATCAGCGCCAGCGCAAAGGCAATAATGATATTGCGCACACTCTCGCCCAAGCCGTTTGCCACCGAAAAGTTTTCGTAAACGCCAAATTCAAGTGTAAAATAACGGTCTCTTACGTAGCTGATCAGCTCGTAGACCGTCGATTGCTCGTACCACGCCAAGAGCCGTTCCCAAAAGGAAAGCCCTTGCTCGTTTACAAGCCGAGAACCGATAAACATTTCTTTTGTATCTCTCCTTTCTGATCTTTCAGACGGTTAGCTACGGCTAACCGTCTTTTTTGTTGCGAAAGAAGTTACTTCTTGATCACGTCAACGCCGATATACTTGCGCAGACATTCGGGAACCGTTACCGAGCCGTCGGCATTCTGATTCTGCTCAACGAGCGCGGGGAAGATACGGCTGGTCGCCAAGCCGGAGCCGTTGAGCGTGTGGACGAACTCGATCTTGCCGTTGTCGCGCTTGACACGCATCATACCGCGGCGAGCCTGATAATCACGCGCATTGGAGACCGACGAAACCTCTTTGTAACCGTTCATGGACGGAATGTTGATCTCGATATCGTAGGTACGCGCCATAGATGCCGAGCAGTCCTCTGCGGCAAGCTTTACGGTACGGAAGTGGAAGCCAAGCCCCTTGACAAGGTTCTCGGCGTTGGTGACAAGCTCCTCAAACGCCTCGTCACTCTTTTCGGGCAGGGTGTACTGCACCATTTCCACCTTGTTGAACTGATGTCCGCGTACCATACCGCGCTCGTCGGCACGGTAAGAGCCTGCTTCGCGACGGAAACAGGGGGTATAGCTGATATATTTCTTGGGCAGATCTGCTTCGGTCAGGATCTCATCGCGGTGAAGCGATACGAGAGCCGTCTCGGCGGTGGGAAGCATGAAACGGCGGCGCTCGTCCTCTGCCGTCTCCAACCAGTACACGTCATCCTGGAATTTGGGGAACTGACCTGCCGTCAGACCGCACTCGTAGCCCAGCATGTGGGGAACGAGCATGAGCTGATAGTTGTTTCCGAGGTGGAAATCGACGAAATAGTTGAGGATCGCCCACTCCAGACGCGCGCCAAGTCCCGAATAGATCCAAAATCCGTTACCCGAAAGCTTCGCGCCTCTCTTGTAGTCGATCAGACCGAGGTCGGTGCACAGATCGACATGGTTCTTCGGCTCGAAATCAAACTTGCGAGGCTCGCCGTGATAGCGAAGCGGCTCGTTATTCTCCTTACCGCCGGGGAGAAGATCCTCGTCGGGCAGGTTGGGAAGTCCGAGCATAAAGGACGTGAGCTGTGTCTCCACTTCCTTAAGCTTGTCGTCGTTCGCCTTGACCTTCGCGCCCATCTCCTTCATCTGCGCAAAGATAGGAGCAACGTCTTTTCCTTCCTTTTTATATATAGGGATCATCTTATTGGTCTTGTTTTGCTCGGCTTTAAGTGCTTCGGTCTCACCGATCAGTACACGGCGCTCGCCGTCCAAACGCAGGATCGCCTCGATCTCCTCTTTCGCATCCTTACCCTTCTTCGCAAGGCGCGCAACCACCTCGTCGGGCTTTTCCTTGATATATTTAATGTCTAACATAATGATTTACCTCTCTGCCTGCTTGGCGTACTGTATCTGTATTTGTTTTGGTTAGTTAAGACTAACTTCTTTTCTTCTTTTATACGGTTTCTTTAAAAATAGATTCTCCACACAACGAGCGAAGCAATGCTTCAAGATCCTCGTCGTTATCATACGTCAACTCGACGACCTTTTTGCGCGAGGAACGCGAAATGCGAACCTTTCTTCCAAGCGTCGAGGTTGCGCGGTGCTCGAGCTCCTTCATATGCACCTTGACCTGCGGATGAATCGGCTCGGTCTCGGTCGCGATCGGAGCGGCATTCATACGCTTGACAAGCGCTTCTACCTCACGCACCGTCATTTCGCGAACAACGATGCGGTTGGCAACGTCGATCATATCCTCTTGATTTTCCAGTGCCAACAGCGCCTTTGCGTGACCGGCCGAAATACTTCCATCTTTCAAAAGCGCGAGCACTTCGTCGGGAAGATCAAGTAAACGAAGCATATTTGCTACCGCAGGACGGCTTTTTCCCACCTGCTTCGCAACCTGTTCCTGCGTCAGACCAAAGCGATCGATCAGAGCACCGTAGCCCATTGCTTCTTCCACGGGATTGAGGTCTTCACGCTGAATATTTTCGATCAGAGCAACCTGCGCTGCCTTGAGCTCGTCTCCGTCAAACACCACAGCGGGGATCTCGCTGAGACCCGCCATTTTTGCGGCGCGCCAACGTCGTTCTCCTGCGATAATCTCATACATTCCCTCAAAATCCGCATTTTCGCGCACAATGATCGGCTGCAATACACCGTACACAGCAATCGAATCCGCAAGCGCCTGCAAGGCTTCACGCTCAAAGGTTTTTCTCGGCTGATCGTGTCTTGGTTCAATATCGGAAATTCTCAGAGTTTCCCCCGCGCCCGACTTGGCATCCAGAACGTTATCGCCCATAATGTCATAGAAGGTTCTTCCGAGCCCTCTTCCTTCGGTTTTCTTTGCCATAATTTTCTCCAACCTTTTCGGTATTATTTTTGATTTTTAAAGTTTGCTTTGATGCTTCTCCTCGGCTTCTCCTCATAAAGGCTCTTCGGAGCACATCCCAAGGGGGGAACCACCACAGAAGAAGCAGATTCTTCCGAAGAAGTCTGCGTGCCGCCGCGAAGCACCACATTGCCTCGGCTGCGGATCTCGGGGCTGTTATCTTCCAATAGATCGCCAAGTCCCCGACCAAGTCCCGACGGTTTTTTTGCCATAAAAGACTCCTTTTTGCTTTATTTTATATCAATTTGTTCAAATTCTGAGCAAAAGCTCCTTGGCAACGTCAAGATATTCCTTTGCACCCTTAGAATTCTTATCGTGATAGTACGCAGGTTTTCCGAAACCGGGTGCCTCGGTCAACTTGACATTACGCGAAATCTTGGTATCAAACAGCTTGTCCGCATAATGCTTTTCAAGCTCAGCAATGACCTGCATCGAGAGCAAAAGACGTCCGTTATACATCGTGATCAGAACACCGCTGACCGAAAGATCGGCATTATAGAGGCGCTTAATACGATTGATGGTGATCATCAACTGAGAAAGACCCTCAAGCGCATAAAACTCACACTGCATCGGCACAATAACACCGTCACTTGCCGCAAACGCATTGATCGTCAGCATACCGAGCGAGGGAGGACAGTCGATCAGAATATAGTCATACTCATCCTTGACTTCAGCGAGCGCTTTTTTCATTCGGTACTCGCTCTCATCGAAATCAAACAAATCGAACTCCGCGCCCGCAAGCGAGGTATTGGTCGGAACCACCGAAAGATTCTGATAGGGAGTTTCCAAAATAATCTCTTTGGCAGTTTTTTCTCCCGTCAAAAGCTCTTTGGTAGAAGCTTTCAAGCCTTTTTTCTGCACACCAACACCACTCGTAGTGTTTCCCTGGGGGTCAAGGTCGATAATCAACACCTTTTTTCCAAGCAAACCAAGAGATGCCGCGATATTCACGCACGAAGTCGTCTTACCGACACCGCCTTTTTGGTTTGCAAACGAAATGATTTTTCCCATAAAATCAATCCCTTTCTATTCCTGTTCATCTCGGTTCCGATCAAAATCGCCCGATTTTACATAAAAAACTTTAGATAATCAAATTATACCACAAAAAGCATTCTTTTGCAAGAGCTTCTTTCCAATTATTTTAATAATATTTTATATTTTCTCCCAAAAGAGCGTTATTGATGCCAAAAAAAAGAACGGCAGCGTAAAAGCCGCCGTCTGTTTCACGTGAAACATATCTCTTTTAGGACTTAAAAAGCCGTATCATAATTTCAACACCATTTTTTCCGTTATCCACACTGATCGACGCCATCTTTCCGTCCTTGCTCCAACGGTCAACGCGCCGTCGAAGCGATTGCACAAGATCCATCATCTCTTTTTCTTCCCAAATCATCGCAGAGC
>JAFQPC010000195.1 GCA_017411935.1 Clostridia bacterium
ATTCCTCGTCCTCATGCAGACGTTGAGAAGATTCTTCCTTCTTTGAACTGAGCATAGGAACATAGGAACGCAAACGACGGAGGCGCTATGAATTCATTAGGATTTGTCGAGGTCAGCGGTGTGACTGCCGCGATTGATGCCCTTGACATTATGTGTAAAAGCGCGGACGTAAGCCTCGTTAGCTGGGAAAGAAAGCTTGGCGGAAGACTGGTGACTCTGATCGTAACGGGTACCGTCTCTGCCGTACAGGCGGCGGTTGAAAATGCAAGCACGCAGTGCATCAAAAAGCCTGCGGCGACGGCAGTCATCGCTAACCCTCACCCCGAAACGGTCAAGCTCGTACAGCTTTCTGCAAAACGCTTGGAAAAAGCGGCGAAAGCTTCCGAGAAGAAAACGACGGCGGCAAAACCGAAAGCGCAAACAAAAACGGCAAAGTCCGAAACGGCGAAAGCTAAACCCGAAATTGAAAAAGAGACGAAAGGAGAATAATTGATTATGGCACTTGAAGCACTTGGAATGGTAGAAACCAGAGGTCTTGTTGCTGCGATTGAAGCAGCAGATGCAATGGTAAAGGCGGCAAACGTTGAGCTCATCGGAACTGAGAAGATCGGTTCGGGACTTGTTTCCGTCATGGTAAGAGGTGACGTCGGAGCAGTGAAGGCTGCGACCGAGGCAGGAAGCAACGCCGCAGGCAGACTCGGCGAAATCGTTGCTGTTCACGTCATTCCTCGTCCCCACGCTGACGTGGAGAAGATCCTTCCTTCTTTGAAGTAATTCGAAGAAATCAAACAGTTTGAAAAAATTTTACGGAGGTAATATATTATGGCACTCGAAGCATTGGGTATGGTTGAGACCAGAGGTCTCGTTGCTGCAATTGAGGCAGCAGATGCAATGGTAAAGGCGGCAAACGTTGAGCTCATCGGAACCGAGAAGATCGGTTCGGGACTCGTTTCCGTGATGGTCAGAGGCGATGTCGGAGCAGTGAAGGCTGCGACCGAGGCTGGCAGCGCAGCTGCATCGGCACTCGGCGAGATCGTTGCTGTTCACGTCATTCCTCGTCCTCATGCAGACGTTGAGAAGATTCTTCCTTCTCTCAACTAATTGACGACAGGAACAACGTCGGAAAATAATTCGTGCTCTGCGCACGGATTATTTTCCGTGCAGTATTCTTTTTCAGAAGCAAAAAGGGTAGCGCTCGGAAAATAATCAAAACAAAATGAAAAAGGTGGTTGGAACAATGCTTGTTGGAAAAATTATCGGAAGTGTGGTAGCGACCAGAAAGAACGAAAAGCTGGTAGGAAGTAAGTTTATGATCGTCGAGACCCTTGATGCGATGGGCGAGATGAAGCGTCTCGTTGCCGTGGACAACGTCGGTGCGGGCATCGGTGAGATGGTGCTCGTTGCTACGGGCAGTGCGGCACGCATCGGATGCGATCAGGAGAGAGCTCCCATTGATGCGGCGATCGTTGGTATCATTGACAGCGGTACGGGCCTTCCCGAGCTCGACGCGTAAGCGACACAAGAATTTTAGAATTTTTTAGGAAGATCTTTTTATGAAATTAGAGGAACTTCAAGCCTTACTTCGCGAGATGGGTGTCGTTGGCGCGGGTGGCGCAGGCTTCCCGAGTTACGCAAAGCTCTCGAATAAGGCAGATACCGTGATCCTCAACTGTGCCGAATGTGAGCCGCTTCTGAAGGTTCACCGTCAGGTGATCGAGGAGTATCCCTTTGAGGTACTTTCGGCACTTTCTGCGGTACTCGAAGCAACCGGGGCAGAGCGAGGAATCATTGCGATCAAGGCACATTACCGTTCGGCGGTCGAAGCTATTGAAGCCGAGCTTTCGGCGTTCCCGAAGGTCTCGCTCGCAAAGCTCGCGGCGGTCTATCCCGCGGGCGACGAGATCATCCTCATCAAAGAGGTGACGGGAAAGCTCGTCGCACCCGGACAGCTTCCGCTGTCGGTGGGGGTAACGGTGTGTAACGTCGAATCAATGTATAATATTTACCACGCACTTGACAGCAAGCCCGTGACCGACAAATACGTGACGGTTGCCGGCGAGGTCGCACATCCTGTGACACTTCTTGTTCCGATCGGCACGAAGATCTCCGAGCTGATCGCGGCGGCAGGGGGGGCAACGTGTGAGGACTACGAGCTCATTTCGGGCGGTCCGATGATGGGACGCAGAATTTCTGCGCAAGAGCCTGTGACGAAAACGACCAACGCGATTCTCGTGCTTCCGAGCGACCATAACGTTGTTAAAAATAAATTGCGCAATCCGACGATCAATCTTCGCCGTACGATGTCGGTCTGCTGTCAGTGCAGAAGCTGTACCGATCTTTGCTCGAGAAACGTACTTGGCTATCCCGTCGAGCCTCATCTTGTGATGCGTGTGCTCTCGAACGGCGGACGAGGAGATGTTGAAGCCTTGAAGGGGTCGCTTTTCTGCTCGGGTTGCGGTCTTTGCGAGACCTATTCCTGTCCGCAGGGGCTCTCGCCGAAGCTGATGATCGATCAGATGAAGGCGGCGGCACGTGCGCAGGGATTAAAGCTTCCCACGGACGTTGCGGTCGATCCCAACCGACGCGATGCCGACCTCAAAAAGGTTTCGGTCGAGCGTCTGACGATGCGCTTGGGGCTGAAAAAATATGACATAGCTGCGCCGATCTGCGAGGAATTCGCAACGAAGCGTGTTAAGCTGATGCTCTCGCAAAGCATTGGTGCTCCTTCGGAGGCGGTGGTTGCCAAGGGAGATACGGTCACTCGCGGTATGATGGTCGCCAAGGCGAAGGACGGAGCGCTCAGCGTGGCACTTCACGCGTCGATCGACGGCGTGGTGGAGAATGTGACTGATCGGTATATTCAGATCAAAAAGATCAAATGATATTGGTAGATAAGGAAAGAGAAGATGAAAAAAGCTCTTGGAATGATTGAATTCAAAACGGTTGCTTCGGGTATTACCGCAACCGATATTATGCTCAAAACGGCAGACGTGGAGATCGTTCAGGCGAATCCCGTATGTCCCGGAAAATATCTTGCGACGATCTCGGGTGAGATCAGTGCCGTCAAGGCTGCGATCGACGCGGCGGAGCGTTACAATCCCGCAATGCTGATCGACAAGTTCCTGCTCGGTAATCCGCACGACACGGTGCAGCCTGCTATTTGCGGTGCGCTGGAGGTCGAGCACAAGGGTGCGATCGGTATTCTTGAGACTTACACGGCGGCTTCTGCTGTCGTTGCCGCGGACACCGCGGCAAAAACCGCGCTGATCGAGCTCGTGGAGATCCGTCTTGCCAAGGGAATGTGCGGAAAATCCTACATCATTCTCACGGGTAGCGTTTCCTCGGTCACGGCGGCGATCGAGCGTGCAAAGAACGGAATGCAGGACGGTTGGTATCTTGACAGCTCGGTGATCGCAGGTCCCGATGCAAGGCTCTGGGAGAGCATTCTGTAACTTTCATCACATCAACGAACGGAGGAAGCATTCGTGCTTGCGATTGAACGAAGAAGGGAAATTTTATCGAGGCTCGGGACTGATGGAAAGGTCATTGTCTCGGAGCTTGCCCGCGATTTTGAGGTGACCGAGGAGACGATCCGACGCGACCTCGAGCGACTTGACCGCGAGGGACTGGTCTCAAAGACCTACGGCGGTGCGGTTGCCAAGCAAAGCTCGGCGCTCGATCTCCCCTATAACATTCGTGAAACGGTCAACGTCGAGCAGAAACAGGCGAAC
>JAFQPC010000196.1 GCA_017411935.1 Clostridia bacterium
ACGAGCTTGTCCTCACTGCCCTCGGGGAGCTTGCAGTAGTATTCGCAAGGCTCTAAGGTTTCTTCGTTACGGTACATTCCTATATGTCCCACTCTTGCGGAGGGGAACAGAACGTGAACTCCGTTTACCATTCCAAGTCCTGCGCGAAGGATAGGGACTATTGCAACCGAATGTTCCTTTACAACTCTTTGAGTGCAGGTTTCAAGGGGAGTTTTAACCTCTTTTTCAACGGTAGGTACTCCCTCCTTAAGACATTCATATGTCATAAGGGTTGTGATCTCCTCAACCAGCTCGCGAAATTCCTTCATGCTTGTCTTTTCATCGCGCAGGATCGCGATCTTGTGTCGGATCAGTGGGTGATCAAAGATCACAACATTGTCATACTGTTTCATGTTCCTTTTCCTCCGAATTTTCTTGTTGCTCATCTGCAGATGTATGTTCTTTGGATTTTCCAAGCTTGACGTTTTCCACTCGTGTGAGAATGGCATTGGTTACGATTCCAAGAATCAGCGCGGTGGCAATGGCGGTGATCTGAATGGTCTTTGAAATTGCCCCGTTTTCCGCAAGCGCATAGGGGATCTGAATGGTGAGACCGCCGATACCCGAGATCAGGATCGCCGATACGACAAACAGATTTTTGCTATCGTTCAGGTCGAGACTCTTGAACATTTTAAGTCCGGATACTGCGATGAAGCCGTACAGCGTCAGACACACACCGCCCATGACGCAGGACGGAATGGTTTGCAGGACACAGGTGATGGGGCTGAGGAAGGAAAGGATCATACACATCAATGCTGTGGTGGTGATCGTCGCGATCGAAGCGTTTTTCGTAATGGCGACGCATCCGACCGATTCGCCGTAGGTGGTGTTGGGGCAGATACCGAACAGTGTGCCCGCGATCGAGCCTACGCCGTCACCGAGCAGGGTGCGATCAAGTCCGGGATCTTCGATCAGGTCGCGGTCGATGATGGAAGAAAGGTTTTTGTGGTCGGCGATATGCTCGGCAAATACAACGAGTGCCACGGGCAAAAACGCGATCACGACCTCGGCAATACCGCCAAGCGTAATGAGTGTTGCGTTTTTGTTGGCGGCAAGAATTTCAGCAGAGATCTCGCCGCTCGTTAGCTCACGGATCGATTCGACCAACGCAAAGTCGGGAATACTGATAAACGCCGACAGCCCTTGGAAGCTTCCGTCTGCCGCGACGAAGGTATTGACGATCGGACTCCAATCAAGGATCATGAGATAATCAAGGTCGGCGATCATACCGATCACGGTAAAGACCGACGCGGTCGCGTAGCCTGCGATGATCCCGAGAATAAAGGGAATGAGACGTGGCATGGTGTACTTCTTCTGCGTCGAGCAGATCACGACGGTCATGAAGGTGACAAGACCGCAAAAGAGAGCCGCGAGGTTATTCGTTCCGTAGAGTACCGAGCTGTTTGCCTTGACGATGTCGCTCATAGCGGCACCCGCGAGCGAAAGACCGATCAGCGTGACCGTAGGACCGATGATGACGGGGGGCATGAGCTTGGTGATCCACTTTGTTCCAACGAAGTGAATGATGATGGCGATGGCGATATATACCGCGCCGGCTACGATTGAGCCGAGGACGATACCGCAGTAGCCGTATGCCAACGCGACGCCAAGCGAGCTGAGAAATGCAAAGGAGCTACCTAAAAAAACAGGGCTTTTTCGACGGGTAAAGAATTGATAGACCAGTGTGCCGATACCTGCGCCGAAGATGGCGGCGGGGATCTGCGTGGGGAGACCGATGATGGTGGGGACTGCGATAGTTGCGGCTAAGATCGCCAGCAACTGTTGGAGCGCGAAGATAAGCATGTTGCCAAACCGAGGCTTGTCGTGGATGTCGTAAACTAAGTTCTTTGCCATGAGAGTACCCCTTCTTTTTTTATTTTGAAAGAATGTTCTTTCATTGAGATTATTATAACACAATCATTGCGGAAAGTCAACAAAATACGACAAACAATTCGTGGTAAAAAAAGAAAAAGATCGGTTTCGAAAAACCGATCTTTCTAACGGTAGATCAAATGAATGGCTTTCGTCAGATCGTAATGATCCCAAACGCGCTCAGCACCGAGGAGAGCAGGATCAAAAGGATACAGACGGGGGCGATATAGCGGATCGCCAAGGCAAAAAATTTCTTTTGCTTGAATGTTCCTGTCAGCTCGATCTCGTCCACGAGTGCCTGAGGCTTTAGGAAATAACCGACGAAAATGCAGGTCGCAAGCGCTACGATGGGCATGAGGATACTGTTGCTGATAAAATCAAAGAAGTCAAGCACCTGCATCCCGATCAATTTGACACTGCTCCACGCGCTGTAGCCGAGCGACGAAGGAATCCCGAGAAGAAGCACGCCTGCAAAAACGATCAGACAACAGGGCTTGCGCCGCAGGCGGGTTTTGTCGCAGACGATCGAGACCACTGTTTCCATCAGCGAGATCGACGAGGTCAGCGCGGCAAAGAATACCATTACGAAGAACGTTACCGCGATCACGCTTCCTGCGGGCATGGATTCAAAAACTTTGGGGAGCGTTACGAACATCAGTCCCGGTCCCTGTCCGAGCGCCGATTCGTCACCGCCCGAAAACGCAAATACCGCGGGAATGATCATCAGTCCTGCCAAGAATGCGATCGCGGTATCAAACAGCTCGATCTGTCTTGCGGACTTTTCAATACTGATGTCCTTTTTCATATACGAGCCGAAGGTGATCATAATTCCCATTGCGAGAGACATGGAGTAAAAGAGCTGTCCCATGGCGGCGACTACGGTCATGACCGAGAGCTTGGAGAAATCGGGCTTGATATAGTAGACCACACCGTCCCACGCGCCGTCCATGGTGCAGATCGTGTAGATAGCCACGAACAAAATGAGGACGACCAGCAGGGGCATCATAAATTTGCTGACCTTTTCAATTCCTTTTTCCACGCCAAAAAAGACGACGAGCGCGGTAAGCGCGATGAAAAGGAAGAACCACAAAAGAGGCTCCCACGTACTGCCGATATAGGATGTGAAGAAATCGTTTTGTGCCATTGCCGCGCCCTGTCCCATGGCGAATCCGGC
>JAFQPC010000197.1 GCA_017411935.1 Clostridia bacterium
TCTCCTTATTTTACAGATAAGATTTGATACGTATTCTCCGCGATACGGGTAATTTCCGCTCGCTCCGAAGGTTTTGCGGTAGCAAGCTTTTTCTTTTTCGGAAGACCCCACACGTCAAAGAATTTCGGACCGATCCATTCCTCGGACGAGCATTTTTCAAATACGCCCCAAAGGATCGAAAGGCAAGCTCTCTTCGGCTTCATAAAGATCACCTTCATCGGGTGCTTGATGACGGCAAAGATCAGCTTCGGATAGTGTGCGGTAATATTCGTAAAGCTGATGCCAGGATGCGCGACACAGAAATCGACCTCTTTTTCTTGCTCTGCCAAAGCGAGAATACTATACGTCAGATACCGTTTGGCATTTCCGTAGACCAAAGAGGCTTTTTTTCTCGTGGAAAAATCAATATCCTCGGGATCAATGTTAGAATAGTTATGCGCGATACTTCCCACCACCACAACACGTCCGTGACGTTCACGAAGCATTGGCAAAAGCTCACGGATCATAAAATACGGAGAGACAAAATTGATCTGAAACACGTTGTCATACCCCGTATCGCACAGTTTTCTCGGAATACTGTATGCGCCCGCATTATGAATGAAACAGTCGATCTCCTTCTCCTTTAATTCTTCGGTTGCTTTCCGCACTGAGGAAAATTCCGAAAGATCCACCGTAACACACTCGACCGAGCACTCGTCAAATTCACGCAAAAGCTCGTCACGAAACGCGTCGGAGCGTTCGGCGTTCCGATCAAGCAAAATCAAATCTGCGCCAAGCGATGCGAGATTGCGGCAAAGCGCTTTTCCAAGTCCACCTGTCGTTCCCGTCACGGCAATTCGTTTTCCCGAAAGCGATCTTGTATATCGTTGTATCCATTTTTTCGTTTTCATCTTGATTTCTTTTGATCGCCCGATGCGACGATGACTCCTTCTTTTTTCTTTGTGGCACGGTAGTCACTCGGCGTCATTCCCATCTGCTTTTGAAAAGCTCGATTAAAGGTACGCAGGGTATTAAATCCCACCGCTTCACTGATCTCGGTCACAGTATCGTCGCTTTTAACCAGTCGCTTGCACGCTGCCGAGATACGAAGCGAATTGACATAATCGTTAAATCCGATATGCAGCTTTTGATTCATCATATGCGAAATATAGTATTTACTGACGTGAAGCTCTTTTTCAAGAAGCTCGAGAGAGAGATTTTTATCGAAATGAAGCATACAGTAATTGAGCACACTATCGAGCACGTGATGATCCCCCATCTTGGTATCTTTAAGTTCCATTTGCTGCAAAAGTTTGCAGAAAAACACCAATAACGAGCCTCGCAACATCGCCTCGCGAAACGGCTCTTCTCCGTGATAAATGTCAGAAATGTGATAGCTCATCTCCCGAAGCTCCGGATCATTTGCCGCACCCACGATCACGTTGGAAACGGGCAATGCCTCGGTAAACTGTCCAAGGAGCTCGGGAACGATCTCCGGACTGACAAGAAGAAGAACGTATTTTTCCTTTTTTGGGGATTCAAATCGATGGATCTGATTCGGGAACACCACAAGTACGTCCCCTGCCCTCATCGTATATTCCTGACTGTCTACAACGGCACGGGTCTCTCCTTCCATCAAAAAGGCAAGCTCGATATGATAATGCAAATGCGATTGACAAGCAAGCGCTATGTCGGTAAATCTGGAATCTCGGCAACCAATATAATCGGTCGTTTGATTTTCATAATAGGTCGGCATCTTTCTCTCCTTTGGTTACAGGCGATGGCAACAAGCGTCTCTTTTGTTTATTTTATCACAACATTTGTCCTTTTGCAAGAGAAGATAGACATTTTCTCGCAGTTTTTTTCATATCTTGGAGCAAGAAATCTTTTTGGGGAGTATGTCAGAAACCAATGAAGGAAAAACTATTGCTATCCTATACGAAAATTCTCGTGCTCTTGCTCTGTCCGCTTCTTTTACTATTCGGATGCGGAAATTCTTCTCTTCCCGATGCCCGAAGCAATGCGTTTTCTGCTGAAATTCTATGGAGCACAGCTACCTCACAGTTTCGCGCGACCGCAGAAGTATCGAAATCGTCTTCCGAAGACACCTCAAGAGATCTCACCCTCACCTTTCACGAGCCCAAAGCCCTTGATGGCTTGATCTTAACGAGAACAAACGGAGAAATTTCGCTCTCTTTTTTGAATCTTTCGGTAGAGAACTTCCCCGTCGAAGCACTGCTGCTTCCGATCGATCTTTTACTATATGAGGGAAAAACCACCGTAATAGGCGACTGCGAAATCGAAGGAACGCGGTACATCACTGCCAAAATAGAAAATGAAAAGGAAAAAGAAAGCTATGAGCTGTATCTCGACCCCGACACGGGAATTCCCAAAGAACTCCGCACGGAACATGGAACTCTGCAATTGGAATCTTTTCACGTACGCGTTCCATAGCAAAGTCGCCTTATGAAATTTCTTTTGCTTCTCTCCTCGCTCGACCGAGGCGGCGCGGAAACCCACCTTGTCACGCTTGCCACCGCACTCTCGCGCCGTGGGCATTCGGTCACGGTCATCTCGTCGGGCGGTTCTCTCGTAGATGCGCTTGACAAAGAAAATATCGAGCACCGAGCCTTACCGCTTCACTCCCGTTCCCCCCTTGCTTGGCTTCACTGCTATGTTTCGCTCCGACGTGAGCTTAGCAAAAGGCGTTACGATCTGATCCACGCGCATTCGCGCATTCCTGCCTTTCTGATCAGCGGCTTGGCAAAATCGAAGAAGATCCCATTCGTCACAACGGTACACGCAAGCTTTCGTGTCACCCCCCTATTTCGTCGTTTTTCCCGCTGGGGCGATATCAGCATTGCCGTTTCGGAAGATCTCAAGCAATATCTTTGCGAGAATTACGATTGCTCTGCCGAACGAATCGAGGTCATTCCCAACGGAATCGACACTTCTTACTTTTCTCCTGCATCTAACGAGCCTTGTCTCCCCACACGCCGCCTTCTGTACGTAAGCCGTTTGGACGAGGACTGCTCGGCGGTTGCTTTTTTGCTTTGTCGTCATGCTCAGAAACTCAAAGAAAAGTTTCTCGATCTCCAAA
>JAFQPC010000198.1 GCA_017411935.1 Clostridia bacterium
CCTTCCTTGATCTTGTTGTGAACACGAATAGTGTCACCAACGTTGATGACCGGCTTTTCGGTCTTCAACTGCTCGTTTGTAAAAGCCTGAAGCAAATCCATTTTTCAGTCCTCCTTAAAGATCCGGGCATTCATGCAGAGCGACGCAGCGGACTACCCTTCTAATTTTATATACCACGCACCGATTGGCACACAGTAGATAGTATTATATCACACTTTCAATCATTTTGCAAGTGTTTTTTTAATTTTTTCTAAAATTTTTTCCAAAAATTCGTGTCAGTGTTAAAAACAGCGCTTTTCCGTTGAAAATTACGCTGATTAAAAGCAGTACTGCTTCGATCAAGATCCAATATTTCACCTCAAGAAGCATCACAACGATCTGCGCAAGCAAGAGCACGGAATTGAGGATCAGTCGTCCGTAATGCCGCGGAAATTTCAGCTCAAGCGAGGTGTCGTACGAACGGACAGCAAAGACCGCCAGATAGCTGATGAGTGTTGCCACCGCCGCACCCATCGCGCCGTGCGTCGGGATCATCACGAAATTGAGAATAACGTTCACAAGCGCGCCGACCATTGCCGTCAGCATCGAGCTCGTGCTCTTTTTCTTGAGAAAATAAACGCTTCCGAGAAACGAGACGAGCGTTGAAAAGACGGTCGCCATCACGAGCACGGGCACAAACTCCCACGACGAATAATAGGAATCCGCCAAGAGAAGCTTGGTAAAGATCTTTGCTCCCGCCACAAGGAACGCGCCACCCATAAACATCACGCTCATAAAGTGGAAATACACCGTGCCGAAAAAGTCGCCCTTTTCATCGTCGGTCGCATCCCTCACCGTCGAAAAATGCCACGCTTCGACAAACACACCGCTGACCAGCGAAAGGAGCGTCGGGAGCTTATATGCCGCCGCATACAGTCCGTTGGCACTCTCCCCGCAAAAATAGGTCACGATATATCGGTCGGAGACCGAGGTAATGAGCCAGAGCATCGTCGTCGGAATATACGGAATACTGAATTTGAGCAGCTCCTTCGCCGTCGTTTTCGAAATGCTTCGTACCGAGAAATCGCGCCAAAGCCGTGCGACAAAGAAAAGCAAGATCGCCATCGTCTGATCGGCAACGACCACCGAGAGCACGTAGCCCGTAGCGCCCATCTCAAAGGTAACGAGAAAGAGCACGTTGAGCACGATCGTCAGCGCGGTATTGAGGATTCCCTGCACCGCAAAGAGAACCGTCCTTCCCTCGGCGCGCAGGTAATTGGCAAACGCCGAATGAAAATTCGCGGCAATCACGTAGAGCGCGATCAGCAGAACGTACTCCGAAAGTGCGGTGGACAGCCGAAGCGCCTGAATCGCACCGAGAAGCAATAGGCTTCCCACAAAGAGGATCGCCATTCCTGTCGAGAACACGCGGTTTCTCGACGCATCGTCCTCGCACGTATCGAGCGTAAAACGGAAAATACCGTCGCAAATGCCCACCGCGGCAAGCGGGATCAAAAGATTTGCCGTCTGCGCAATGAGGTCTGCCGTACCGAACTCGCCCGTCGAGAGAACGCTCGTGTAAAACGGCATGAGTAGGAAGACGAGCACCTTTGAAGCAAAGGTGCCCGCGCCAAGGATTGCCGTATTAGAGCCAAGCCGTTTGTATTTTTCCGAGCGGCTCATCGTCAATCACAGTTTTCCCAGTTATGGTAAACGTTCATTACGTCGTCGTCTTCCTCGAGCTTTTCAATAAGAAGTCCCATGAACTTGAGATCATCTTCATTATCGAGCGTCACGTAAGTCGAGGGGATCTTGGTCTTCTCTGCCGAGAGGAACTCATAGCCCGCATCCTTGAGGGCTTCCTGTACCGCATACAGATCGTCGGTCTCGGAGTAGATCTCAAAAACCTCGCCCTCTGCCGCAAAGTCGGACGCACCCGCTTCGAGGGAGAGCTCCATCAAAGCGTCCTCGTCGATGTCGCCGTCCTCATTCGAGATGACGATCAGACCCTTGTCCTCAAAGAGGAAGGAGACACAACCCGTCTGACCCATATTTCCGTGATACTTCGAGAAGTACGCGCGAACGTTGCCTGCCGTACGGTTGCGGTTGTCGGTGGTCGCTTCAACGATGACGGCGATGCCCGCAGGACCGTAGCCCTCGTAAACGACCTCCTCGTAGTTTTCACCCGTGCCGCCGAGCGCCTTCTTGATGGTACGCTCAATGTTGTCGTTCGGCACGTTGTTGGATTTTGCCTTCAGGATCAGATCGCGAAGCTTTGCGTTCGACGCGGGATCTCCGCCGCCTTCCTTGACCGCAATCGTAATTTCCTTACCGATCTTGGTAAACACCTTCGCTCTCTGCGCGTCGGTTTTTTCTTTTTTGTGCTTAATATTCGCCCATTTGCTATGTCCGGACATAATCAATACCTCTTATATATTTCTCAAATTTTTTCAGTCTTTGCAAGGCAGATCAGATCAAAGGCGTTGCCGAGCACCGTCTTTGTCGCCGCCGTGAGAGCAATTCTCGTGTTCTTCACTGCCGCATCCTCGGCGCCGAGGATCGTACAGTTGTGATAGAAGCGGTTAAAGGCACCTGCTACGTCGAGAATGTAACGCGTGATGACCGAGGGCTCGTACGCGTCAATTGCCTCGCGCACCGTCTCCTCAAAGAGAGAGATGGTCTTCAGAAGCTCTGCTTCCTCGGGGGCAGTCACCGTAAGAGGTGCTGTTTTGTCGAAGTCAGCCTTCGAGAGCACCGAGCAGGTACGCGCGTAGGTGTACTGTACGTAGGGTCCCGTGTTTCCGTCAAAGGAAAGCGCGTCTTCCATCACGAAATTGATGTCGCGAATACGGTTGTTCGAGAGATAGTAGAAGACGATCGCTCCAACACCGACCGATTCGGCGATCTTTTCCTTGTCGGCAAGATCGGGATTCTTCTCTTCCATGATCGCGGCAACCTTTTCAATCGCAAGCGCAAAGAGATCGCGCAGAAGAATGACGTTACCCGTACGCGTTGCCAGCTTCGCACCGTTGATGCTCACCGTGCCGTAAGGAACGTGAACCAGCTTGTCCGCAAAATCGTATCCCATCAGCTCGACGACCTTGAACCACTGCGCAAAGTGCAGACTCTGTCCCGCACTCGTGACGTAAATGCACTTTTCAAAGTCATACATCTCCATACGGTCTACTGCCGCGGCAATGTCACGCGTCGGATACAAAGAAGAACCGTCGCGTTTAAGAATCAGACAGGGTGGCATATTGTATTCCGACAAATCGACAATCGATGCTCCATCATCCAACTTCAACAAATTCATATCGCGAAGCTTTTGTACCTGCGTAGGCATCTTGTCGGTATAGCAGGATTCCCCCTTGTAGCTATCAAAGGTAATACCAAGCTGTTGGTAGATTTCATCGTTGGCTTTCAGCGTTTTTTCAACCAACCACTTCCACAGAGCAAGATTTTCCTCGTCCCCCTGCTCCATTTTGCAAAATTCAGCTCTCGCCTCATCCGCAAGGGCAGGATTCGCAGAGATTCCCTGCTCTTCATTTCCCGAAATGGCATTGTTGATTCGAACGTAAAGATCGAC
>JAFQPC010000028.1 GCA_017411935.1 Clostridia bacterium
ATTATGATTATTGAAAAGGCGAGGGAAGTGGATGTTTCTTCCTTTGATCGCCCGGAGTTTTATGAAAAGCTCGAAAACGCCAACCGCGAGGCGGGAATGCGCCCCGTTGGTATCATTCAGGCGGTATTTCGCGTTGCGAGCACACTGATCAGCGCGATTTCCTTCGTTGCCGTTCTGTTCACGTTGCATCCGTTTGCGCCGCTTGTGGTTGTTATTGCCGCCATTCCGAGCGCGATTCTTTCCTATTACTATCGTCAAAGAAACTTCCATTATATCCGCCGCCATTCCAAGGAACGCAGAGAAATGAGTTATTATTCCGGCCTGATGGTAAATAAGGATCAGGTGAAGGAAATCAAGCTTCTCGGCCTTGGTGATACCTTTATCTCCAAATATAAAACCGTATTCGGAAAATACTTCGGCGGTTTGCGTCACCTGATTGTGAAGGAGGGCGTTTCGCAGATTCTCGTCAGCTTACTTACAACCCTTGTGCACGGCGCGCTCTTTGCATACGTCGCGTATCACGTGGTGTATTCCTCCGCACAAATCGGTGACTATTCGCTCTATACGGGCGCGCTCACCTCGATCGTGACGACGGTCAGCGCTCTGATCAACGTCTCCGCCGCCGTCTATGAGGGTACGCTCTTTATCGACAACCTCATTACCTTTATGAAGGAAGAACCGACTGTCGTACCGAGCATCGACCCGCCCGCGCCCGTCGCAAGCGGCGTGCCGCATACCATTGAATTTTGCGACGTTTGCTTTGCGTATCCGGGAACGACGCGCTACGTGCTCGACCACGTCAGCCTGACGATCCGCCCCGGCGAGACTGCCGTGCTGGTCGGACTGAACGGCGCGGGAAAAACGACCTTCTTAAAGCTTCTGACACGTCTCTATGACCCCACCGAGGGAAAGATCCTGCTCGACGGCAGAGATCTGCGAGAGTACGAGCCGACCGAGCTGTACCGCATTTTCGGCATCATTTTCCAAGATTTCGGGAAATATGCCGTCAGCGTTTCGGACAACGTCCGATTTGGTGACATCTACCGAGAGGGGAGTGCCGAGGAGATCGCCGAGGCGGCGAAAAAATCCGACGCAGAGGACTTTATTTCGCTTCTGCCGAACGGCTACGACACGCCCCTGATGCGCTTCTTTGAACCTGACGGTATTGAGCTTTCGATCGGTCAGTGGCAAAAGCTTGCCATTGCGCGCGCCTTTTACAGCGCGTCGGATATTCTCATTCTCGACGAGCCGACGGCATCGCTCGACCCGATGGCAGAGCAGGAGATCTTCCGACAGTTTGACGAGCTTCGCAAAGATAAGACGACGATCTTCGTTTCTCACCGTCTCTCGAGCGCAACGGTCGCCTCAAAGATCATCGTGCTGGAGTACGGAAAGCTTGTGGAAGAAGGAACGCACCGTGAACTGATGGCAAAGGGCGGCAAGTATTACGAGCTCTTTACCACACAGGCGAAACGCTATCTCGAAGAAAAATAAAAAATTCCGAAAAATCGGTTGACAACTCGAACAGAATTTTATATAATAAAGCATTGAAAGAACATACACGACCAAGAAAGGCAGGACATCCTCTATGCAGGTAAAAGTAGTAAAATTCGGCGGTAGCTCGCTTGCCGATGCAGAGCATTTCAGACAGGTCGCCTCGATCATCAAGGCAGACCCTGCGCGCAGATACGTGGTACCCTCGGCTCCCGGTAAGCGCCATAAAGACGACACCAAGGTGACCGATATGCTGTATTCGTGCTACGAAAAGATCCGTAACCACGAAAATATCGACGAGCTCTATGAGCAGATCAAGGCGCGCTATAACGGCATTATCGCCGACCTCGGAATGAATTTTGATATCAGCGGTGAGCTTGAATACGTCAAGAACGCTATGATGCACCGTTCGGGACGCGATTTTGCGGCGTCTCGCGGAGAATATCTCAACGGTCTCATTCTCTCCAAGTACCTCGGCTATTCCTTTATCGACGCCGAGAACGTTATCTTCTTCAAAGAGAACGGAAGCTTTGACGAGGAGAAGACCAACCGTGTGCTTGCCGAAGAACTGATGCAGCACAAGAATGCCGTCATTCCCGGATTTTACGGCGTAATGCCCAACGGAACGATCAAGACATTTTCGCGCGGCGGTTCGGATATTACGGGCTCGATTGTGGCGCGTGCCGCACAGGCAGACCTTTACGAGAACTGGACCGACGTTTCGGGCTTTATGATGGCAGACCCCAGAATTATCGAGGACCCCTGCGCTATTCAGACGATCACCTACCGTGAGCTTCGCGAACTTTCCTATATGGGCGCGACCGTGCTTCACGAGGACGCGATCTTCCCCGTGCGCTATGCGGGGATTCCGATCAATATCCGTAACACCAACGAGCCGACGGCACAAGGTACGATGATCGTGGCAGAAACGCCCGATTACGATACCGACCATGTGATCACGGGAATTGCGGGCAAGAAGGGATTCTCGGTCATCACGATCGAAAAGGATATGATGAACTCCGAGATCGGCTTCGGACGCAAGGTCCTTGAGGTTCTCGAGGAGAACGAAATTTCCTTTGAGCACCTGCCCTCGGGCGTTGACAATATGAGTATCGTCGTTGCGACGGGCGCGCTTGACGGCAGACGCGAGAAGATCCTCGGCGCGATCAACCGTATGGTCCGCCCCGATCACATTTCGATCGAGGACGGTCTGGCACTCGTTGCTGTGGTCGGACGCGCGATGGTCAAGGCAAAGGGAACGGCGGCAAGAGTCTTTGACGCGATCTCGAACGCCGATGTCAATATTCGTCTGATCGACCAGGGATCGAGCGAGATCTCGATCATCGTCGGTGTCGAGGAGAGCGACTTCAATACCGCACTCTCGGCAATTTACCGCGAGTTTGTCAAGTGAAAATGAGATAACAAAGAATTGCCCGTGGAAAAAGTTCCACGGGCAAACTTTTGTTTTGGTATCAAATCATACGTTTGTATGATTTTTTAAGTCATATGTTTATATGTGTGATATAATGATATATGTGCACAAATCCACGTACTTTTCAAAGAAAATAAGGAGGAATATTTTATGCATTAATATTTTTGTACATATAAATATATGCAAGCTCCGGTAGTCGTCACACCCAATAAAAATACCCCCGTAAATGGGGGTATTTCAGTTTCGTGTGAAACGCTAATATTACTGCTACGCACAAGTGCGTTTCGGATTGTCCTGCCGAGGCTCGTAATTGTTACTTGCTACTCGTAAACGGGTTTCACTATGAGCCTCCCTCCGAGAGGGAGGTGGCAGGCGAAGCCTGACGGAAGGAGCCTGCGGGCAGAATGAGCTTTCCACGAACTATATCGTTGCGCGGGCTCCTCCACCGCTTCGCGGAGCCCCCTCCCGGAGGGAGCCTTCCTCACAATCAAAACTTTCTGCGCTTATTTTTTATTTTTGTTTTCTTTAAAAAAAGAGCCGATATGGAAATCCATATCGGCTCGTGGTTTTGTTTATCGATCCTTGATCGCGTCTATGGGCTTGCGCTTGGCAATGCGGTAGACGGGAAGGAAGGTTGCGAGGAGTGCGACGGAAACGCTGACGAGAAGCATCAGGATCACTTGTCTGGGACCAAAGTTTAAGAGCGTGATATTAATGCCCTGCGAGCGCATAAATCCGTTGGCAATGAGAACCGCCGCAATCAGAGCGCCGAGCGAGAGAATGAAATTGATCAGTGCGATAATGAGCGCCTCGCTAAAGAAGATCTTGAAGACATCGGACGATCTTGCACCGACGGCGCGGAGAATACCGATCTCGCGCTTCTTGTAGGAGATCGAGATCGTGATGAAGTTCATTAGAAGCAGCGCGGAGAAGACCGCAAAGCCGATACCGACGTAGAGGAAGACCTGCGCGCCGACCTCGATGAAGTCGTTGAAGCTGTCGAGCGTATTCATCACCGAGTTCTGAAGCGAGAAGTTAAGGTCGCCGTTTTCATCGTAGGTCATCTGCACGAGCTTGCGGAGGGCTTCTGCGTCACCCATCGGAGCAATGGCGAAGCCCCAGATGCCGTCCTCGTGCTCGGCAACCGTTTCGGAATAATGGTAGTCCTGCTTTTCGGCTTCTTCTTCGTACCAAGCAAGATAGTCGTTTTTGATCTCGTTGCAGATCAAAATATCGCCGTGATGCTCGGAGGCATTATAGCCCACGATCTTCAAGTCGTATTCTTCGATATCGGTCAACGAATTCAGCTCGTGATTGCGCATCACGAGGGTGAACACGAACGACTGCAACAGATCACTTATCTCTGCTTTTTGCGATTCGGTCAGGTTGTTGAAGTCGAGATTAAGGTAAGATGTCACCTGTTGATACATCCAATAGGGAATGATGATCTCTCCTTCTCCCAGCGTCGTTTGGTTGGGATCGAACCACGTAATACTTCCGCCCAGCGACTGGAGCACTTCGCTTCCTGCAATTCGCTGATGCTGTATTGATCCAACGAGCTCTTGGAATCTTTGTGCTTGCTCGGGAGTCATTTCGGCAGTCTTATTGCTTGAGATCGTAAGGTAGAGCTCGGAATTGAGTCCGTGCATATACATTCCGAGTTCCTTGCCACCGGTGGTACCGTACAGCTCGGCGAAGGTTTCAATGTCATCTTCGTGTGCAAAGCCGAGCATATGGAAGCCGTAGGAGAGCTCGGAGCGGAGCTCGTTGGTCAGAACCATTGTAGCGAGCGAATTGTCGTTTTTGTTTTGAGAATGGGCATCGTCCGAGGGAAGAAGACTCTCGTAGCGGTCATAGTCAAATCCCGTGTCGATGACACCGACGATCTTAAAGGACGGTGCGTTTTCTCCCGACATTCCATAATTCGAATAAAGCGTGATATGCTTTCCAAGAAGTTTTTCCGCTGTGACCGAACCTGCGGTAAGTTCCTCATCAAGCTCGGCATTAACAAAGCCATATTCGTTGAATTGACGGAGCGCAAGCTCGGTGATCGCGATCTCGCCCGAGGCATTCGGTAAACGACCCGAAAGAAGCGTGAGCTCAGCGTTTGCGATCTGGTCGTCGGACATCGCTACCAGACCCGCCAGCTTTCCTTTGTAGACCTCGCTGTTTTGATTGAATGCTTTGAATTGTTGAGCGATCGAGAAGCCGCCGCTCCATTCGTCACCGCCCGTGAAGACGGGAACGAAATCAAGCCCCGTCTGTTCGCGCAGAAATTCAATATCTTCATCGTTCATCGGAGCGTATGCGTGATAGGACCAAGGTTCTTCATCGTCATACGATACGGTATGCTTTACCCCAAGACGAACCGAGGCGTTCTTGATCTCGGAGTCAATCACCGAGGCAACCGCGGCGTTGTGCTTCTCATATACGCCGAGCGTATCGGCAAAGCCGAAGAGCGCAAAGGCGAGGAGGGAGAGGAAGATCGTCATTACAAGACGGAATTTTTTGTGCTTCAGACCGCTCGCGCCGATGCGGAGCGCATTCTTGACGGGAAGCTTTGAGCGAATGAACTGACTTTCTTTTTTCTCATAGCTGCGGAGCTTGACGTCCCGCTCGCCGTTGGTCTCCTCAAAGACCGAGGTGTTTCCCTCGGCACTGATACCTGCGGCAGAGCGAAGCTCGTCGTTGATGCGGACATCACCCGAAAGAATAATGTCGTGATTGTTCTGCTGCAGATAATCGTTGATCATTTGCAGATCGTTTTGGGTCAAACGGTATCCGCCCTTGATTCGGAGGAGGCGGTCGTTGATCTGCTGAATGCCTTCGCTGAGATGGACGCTCTGCTTTTCGTGCTTGGTCACGTCGGAGAGGATCTTTCCGTCTGAAAGCTCGACGATACGGTCGGCATAACGCTCGGCAAAGTCACGGTCGTGCGAGACGATGAGCACGAGCTTTTCTTTGGAGAGCTCCTTGAGCGTGTCAAAGATCTGTTTTCCCGTGTTCGAGTCCAGTGCGCCCGTCGGCTCGTCAGCCATAATGATCTGCGGTTCTTTGACGAGTGCACGGGCAATGGCAACTCTTTGCTTCTGACCGCCCGAAAGCTCGTTGGGCTTACGCTTTGCGTAGTTGAGCAGATCGACCTGATCGAGGATCTCGTTGATCTTCTCGTCGGTCGCTTTCTTGCCCTGCAGTTCGAGTGCGAGACCGATGTTCGCACCTACGGTGAAATCGTCAAGAACGTTGTATTCCTGAAAGATGAAACCGATAAAGGTGTTTCGGTAGGCATCAAAATCCGAAGAAGCAAAGTCCTTCGAGGATTTTCCTTTGATGATAAATTCGCCGTCGTCGTAGGCGTCAAGACCGCCCATCACGTTCAGAAGTGTTGATTTACCGCTTCCCGATTTACCGAGAATGAAGATCATTCCCGTTTCGGGGAAAGAGATCGAGACGTTGTCGAGCGCCTTGACGGATTCGCCTGTTTTAGATCGGTAGATTTTGGTTAAGTTTTTGACTTCAAGCATCAATTGTTCTCCTTTCGAGAAAATGAGGTAATTTTATTATACAATAAAGGAAAAATGATTGCAAGAGGGGAGAAAAAATTTTTTGAAAAAACTCTGACGAAATAAAGTATATTTTCAATTTTTTGCGTACATTATAAATTAGATATCGCGTTTTTCGATGGATTTTCATTGAAAAACCGAAAAAGAAGCGAAGGAGGGAGAATATGGGAGAATTTTCGTGCATTCGTGAGCGCTTTCTTGCCAATGAAAAAGAGCGGCTCTCACCCTATGCCTTTTTGACCTCGGAGACGAGGGGCAGGGAAAGATTTGTGGAGCCGTGTCAATTCCGCACCGAATTTCAACGCGATCGCGACAGGATCATTCACTCGCAATCCTTCCGCCGTCTGATGAATAAAACGCAGGTCTTTTTAGCTCCCACGGGCGACCATTACCGCACGCGAATGACGCATACGCTTGAGGTCTCGCAGATCGCGCGAATTATTGCGCGTGCGCTCTCGCTCAACGAGGACCTGACCGAAGCGATCTCGCTCGGACACGACATCGGACATACCCCCTTCGGACACGCAGGTGAGTTTGCGATGCGCAAATGCTTTGACCCTGAATTTTCGCACTATAAGCAAAGTCTTCGCGTGGTGGAGCATTTGGAAAACAACGGCGAGGGTCTGAACCTTACGTGGGAAGTGCGCGACGGCATCGTTAATCATACGGGAAGCCATATGGCAAGCACCCTTGAGGGTGTGATCGTCAAATTTGCCGATCGTATTGCTTACATCAATCACGACATCGACGACGCTTGCCGCGCAGGAATTTTACACGTCGAGGATATTCCCAAAAATCTGCGCGATATTCTCGGCGAGACGCATTCCGATCGCATCGACACGATGGTGCATTCGATCGTGCGTGCCAGCACCGACCGACCGCAGATCCAAATGGAAGAAGAAGTTCAGTACGCAACCGACCGATTGAGGGAGTTTCTTTTTGAAGCAGTCTACCGCAATCCCGTGGCAAAGTCCGAGGAGGGCAAAGCACAGGAGATGCTGATGCGACTTTTTGAACATTTTGTCAAGCATCCCGACGGAATGCCGCTGCTTTATCGACGCAATTGCGAGCGGGAGATCGTTGAGAGGTGCGTGTGTGATTTTATCTCGGGAATGACCGACCGATATGCCATTGAGGTCTACTCCGATCTTTATATTCCAAAGGTTTGGAGGGGGTAGGCAATGATACCGAGAGCAATTATTGATGAGATCGTAGCTCGGAATGAGCTTGAGGAAGTCATTGGACGATACGTGACGCTCAAACGGGCGGGCTCGAATTATCATGGACTTTGTCCTTTTCACAGCGAGAAAACGCCGTCCTTTACTGTTTTTCCCGCAACGCATAGCTTTTATTGCTTTGGTTGCGGCGCAGGGGGCGACGTGATCAGCTTTATTATGCGAGAGGAAAATCTCGATTACGTCGGCGCGCTTGAATTTTTGGCGGCGCGCGCGGGAATCAGTATTCCTGCCGACGATACTCCCGAGGATCGGAACGCGATCCCCCGTAAGCGTGTGTATGAGATGAATCTTGCGGCGGCGCGCTTCTTCCGCGAGTGCTTGTTCGATGAGCAGCTCGGCGGAGAAGGGCTTCGCTATCTGACCGAAAACCGTGCTCTGAGTACGGCGACGATCCGCCACTTCGGACTCGGTTTTGCCCCAAATTCGTGGGATATGCTTACGAAAACCTTAAAGCGTCAGGGATTTTCAGAAGATGAGATCATTGCGGGCTTTCTTGGCAAGCGAAGCGAAAAAAGCGGACGTGTCTTTGATCTCTTCCGTAACCGTGTCATTTTTCCCGTTATTGATACGGCGGGAAACGTGGTCGCTTTTGGCGGACGCGTGATGGACGATTCCAAACCAAAATATCTGAACAGCTCATATACCCCCGCATTTAAAAAGAGCCGACACCTTTTTGCCCTCAATTTTGCGCGGAAGCACGCAGAAGAGAGGTTGATCCTTTGTGAAGGATATATGGACGTGATCGCTCTGCACGCTGCGGGATTTGAGAATGCCGTGGCAACGCTCGGTACGGCGATCACCTCGGAGCAGGCAAGGATCTTTGCCAAGTATACGAAGCAGGTCGTCATTTGCTACGACTCAGATAATGCGGGACAGACAGCGGCGAACAAAGCGATGCGCCTTCTCGGTGAGGTGGGAGTAGACGTTCGCGTGCTGAAGCTGGAGGGTGCGAAGGACCCCGACGAATATATCAAAAAATTCGGTGCGGACGGATTTTCCCGTGTACTCGATCAAAGTATGACGGGATTTGATTTCCGTTTGGCACGGATTCTCGGAGAGTATAATATTGCGCTTCCCGACGAAAAGATCAAGGCATCGGGCGCGGTGTGTCAGATGATCGCCGATGCTAATTCCGAGGTCGAGCGTGAGATCTCGATCCGAAAGGCAGCCGAGGTGATGGGCGTTTCTGCGGAAGCGATGAGAGCCGATACCGATCGGATTCGGAAGAAACGAATCAGTGAGATGCGCAAAAAGCAATCGCAGGACGCGCAGATGTCGGTCAAGAGCTTTGGGGATCGGATCAACGTCGATGCCGCGAAGAATATCCGAGCCAGTCGTGCCGAGGAAACCGTGTTGGGACTTGTGCTGATGGATGACGGGTTCCGCAAGGAAGTGGCGGAAAACAGCGAGCTCCTCTCTCCCGAAGACTTCTTTACGAGTTTTGGACGGAGAGTGTTTGATGCGATCTGTCGCCTCGAACGAAGCGATGATGGCTTCTCTAAGGCATTGCTTGGGCAGGAATTTAATGCTGACGAGCTCGGACGCATTGAAAAGATCGAGCTTGAACGAAGAAATCTGGTGCGCAATGACCGAGAGGTCTTTCTTGCCGCCGTCGGCGCACTCAAAAACGAAGCGAGTGTGCTTTCGGACGAAGATAAATTTGCGGATCTGCGCCGAAAACAAGAGGCGCTCAAAGAAGCAAAAGAACGTAAAAAAACATAATGAAGAAAAAATACATCAACGGAAGGAAATGAACTATGTCGGAACAGGAAATTAAGCTGGAAAGCGATAAGTCGATCGACCTTGGCGAATTGATCGAAAAAGGAAAGCAGGGAACGCTTTCGACCGATGACCTCGAAGAGGTCGTTGAGGAAATGGATTTTGATATTGACGGGCTGGATAAGCTCTACGATACGCTCGAAAATAACGGAATTGCTCTGCCCGGAGAGCTCTCGAACAGTGAGATGGACGAGATCGAGTCCGAGGTCGAGGCGTTCGGAACGAGCGAAAATATGGAACGGATCTTGGAGCAGGAGGGCCTTGCGATCGATGACCCCGTTCGTATGTATCTCAAGGAGATCGGTAAGGTTCCGCTACTGACGGCAGACCGTGAACGCGAGCTTGCCGAGATCATGACGAGCAGTGCGAGTGAGGAAGAAAAGGCGCTTGCGAAGAACGAGCTCGTCGAAGCAAACCTTCGTTTGGTCGTCAGTATCGCAAAGAGATACGTGGGCAAGGGAATGTTCTTCCTTGACCTGATTCAGGAGGGAAATCTCGGTCTGATGAAGGCAGTGGACAAGTTTGACTACAGCAAGGGCTTCAAGTTCTCGACCTACGCGACCTGGTGGATCCGTCAGGCGATCACCCGTGCCATTGCCGATCAGGCAAGAACGATCCGTATCCCCGTGCATATGGTGGAAACGATCCACAAAGTCTCCCGTTATTCACGTCAGATGCTTCAGGAGCTCGGACGCGAGGCAACGGCAGATGAGATCGGTGAAAAGATGGGTATGAGCGCCGAAAAGGTACGCGAGATCATGAAGATCGCGCAGGATCCCGTGTCGCTCGAAACGCCGATCGGTGAGGAAGAGGACAGCCATCTTGGCGACTTTATTCCCGACGAGGATACTCCCGCCCCCTCCGATGCCGCCGCAACGACGATCCTTCGTGAGGTCATTGAGAAGGAGCTGCACACCCTCACGCCCCGTGAGGAGCACGTCATCAAACTGCGCTTCGGTTTGTACGACGGACGCACGAGAACTCTCGAGGAAGTGGGCAAGGAATTTGACATTACGCGTGAGCGTATCCGTCAGATCGAAGCCAAGGCACTTCGCAAGCTCAGACACCCCAGTCGTGCCAGACACTTGCGTGGTTTCTTGGATTAAACGCCACAAAAAATCGTCATCTTATCCAAAAAGAGGACAATCTCCTTGTGCAATCTTCCGTTTATGTTGTGCATAGGGGAAAAAGTTTATTTTTGAATTTGTGCAAAGTACCGTGTTTTTCTTCGGATAGAGATGAAAAAACAAAAGAAAAATAAAAAAACGAGGCTTCGTCACAAAAAAATCACTTGACATTTTGGGGCTTTTATTGTAAAATAGTATAGGTAATAAAATGTCATAGTATCGCTATGGCGAATGTTTCAAGGGGGAACTTTATGATGAAAAAACTCATCGCGCTCGGTATGTGTCTTCTGATGGTTCTGAGCGTTTGTTTGACGGGCTGCTCCGAAAAAACCAATGAGGAAGCAGTGGCGGATATTAGTGAAAAGGCATCGAAATCGGCAATGACCTTGTCGCTGTATCTGATGTCGGATATGAAAGTAGAAAAGTGCGACAACTGCGAAAAGGTAGACGCAGGAGAGGATGGTGCGAAGACTTGTGTCGATCTCGACACCCAGCCCTGTACGTACCGCTTGATTTCGAACGCGGTCAACCGCATTACCGAAAGTAAGTTCAAGACGAGACTCGTCCTGCACTACTATACCGAAGCAGAATATTACCAGAAGCTTGAAGAATCCTTCGCAAAGAGAGAGGCTGCTAAGAAGGCAGGTCTGCTCGGCAACACCGAGATCAGCGAAGAGACCTCTGAAGATGAGACCTTTGTCAACGAGCTCGGTCAGGTGGAGATCAAGTACCCCACCATTGCGGGTTATCAGGTAGATATCTTCTATTTTGGCGGAGAGGAAAAATTCAAGCAGTATAAGGAAGGCGGACTGCTTTCCGAGCTCGACAGCCAGCTGAGTGATGCTTCGAAGAAGCTGACACAGTACATCTTCCCGCAGTTCCTCAGCGGTATCAAGACCCTGGGCGGCGGAACGACTTATGCAATTCCCACGAACCGTCCGGTCGGAGAGTATACTTATCTGCTTGTGAACAAACAAGCAATGAGAGATCTGGACCGCAAGTTCGATTTGAGCTACGCGCGTTTGGCAGAAGTTGGCGCTCAGAGCTTTTTGGCAGACATTGAGCGTAGTATGTCGGATACGTACTATCCCATCTATTTGAGCGATGGTATTTCGGTAGCAGATGCGGCTACGCTGGGCGTAAACTTCTTTGGCGTAGATGTTAACGGTAACTTCTCCAATAAGTTCTCGCTGATGGGCGGATATTTCGAATCCGGCAAGGATTCCTTTGCAAACGCTCTGCAAGGCGGAAAGATCCTCAATAATGCAATGTTTACCGAGCAGCTGAGAGTTTTGAAAGATTACGAAAGCAAGGGCTATTTCTACAACGCGGCAGAGGATGCCAACAAGAAATTTGCGATGGCGTACATTAAGGGTGACGCAACTACTGTGGAGCAGTACAGCGACGAGTACGATATCTTCACGCTCGAAACTCCGATCGTCAGAGAAGCAGATCTCTACGAGCATATGATGGGCGTTTCCTCGACCACTACCAGCGTTTCGAGAAGTATGCAGATCCTGACCCTTCTCAATACGGATGAGGAATTCCGTAATCTGATCCTTTACGGTATCGAGGGTGAGCATTATCGCGTAGAAGATACACACGTTGCTAAGAACGAGGACGGTGACACGTATATGAAGGTCGTTCGTCTGAGCAACAGCTATGTCATGGATGAAAATAAGACGGGTAACGTCTTTATTGCATATCCCTTGCAGCCGACAGGAGCAGGTGCAGCACAGATCATTCCTTCGATTCGTGACTACGGTATCAAACATAATCAGACGCTGTCTCTCGACGTAGCGCTTGGATTTGAAATCAATAAGGATTTCACGATCGATATGGAAGCGATGCAGTTGATTCGTGAAGCTTCGGAGCATGTTTGGGCAAAGTACGCAGAATGTGAGACCTACGAGGAATTTTACAATTACTGTTTTGTAGATCTGACAGGAACAGATGCTCAAGGAAAAGAGTATATTATTAAAAAGGCATATTTGAATGAGGATGCTATCAAAACGGCACTGGCGAATATGATCTCGTATAACCACGGTTATAACGGTGCGGAGCCCAAGCTTTGCGAAGAAATTTGCGGTTCGTTTGGATGTGCGTTCGCCAAGTGGGGAATCGGCTCGGGCATTATTGAAGTAAAGAGCTGATCGAAACAAAAGCAAATATAAGCAGGTCACCCTTTGGTGACCTGCTTTTTTAGGAGAGAAGATGAAGCAGGGGAAGATAGAGGTTTGTATCTGGGATTTTAACGGAACCATTCTGGACGATGTGGATGCGGGAATTTTTGCCGTCAACGAGTTACTTGGCGAATGCGGTGTTCGGGGCATTCCCGATCGAGAGGTGTATCGCGAGAATTTTGGCTTTCCGATCCGAACGTATTATGAGAAGATTGGGTTCGATTTTCAAAAAACGCCCTACGAGGAGTTGGCACCGCGTTGGGTGGAAAAATATTTGCGTTACGTGAAAGATTCGGAATGCTTTGAGGACGTTGCTGTTACTGTCAAGAAACTCAATGCGCGCGGAGTAAGGCAGATCGTGCTCTCGGCAACCGAGCGGGAGATGCTTGTCGCACAGCTCGAAAGCCTTGGACTTTTTTCTGAGTTTGGGGAAATTCTCGGACTTGATAATATTCACGCGGCATCAAAAATTTCTCTGGCACAGGCGTGGCGTGAACAAAATCCGTCGGCGCGTGTACTTCTCATTGGGGATACCGATCACGACGTTGCGGCGGCTCGGTCGATTGATGCCGAGTGTGTGCTTGTGGCGCGCGGTCATCAGTCGAGGCGGCGCTTGGAAGCCTTGGGAGTTCCCGTCTTTGATACTCTGGCGGAAGTTCTTGATGCGTATTTTTAAAAAAGAAAAGATAGCGTAGTTGTAAACTACGCTATCTTTTTATTATGCGCCTATGATCGTTTGCGCTAACAGGAGAACAAAGGGCATGGAGAGCACCGAGAGAAGCGAGGTCGTGCCAACGACCTGTGCCGAATATTCGGGGGCAACGTCGTGAAGCTCGGCAAGCATCGTAACCACGGTTGCCGAAGGCATTGCTGCTACGATCGTGCCAAACCAGATCCATTCGGGATCCATTCCCAGAAGCTTCATCGCACCGCAAATGAGAAGTGGGAAAACGACAAGCTTTAAGGCACAGAGATAGTAAATTTTTCCGTTGGTCAGAAGCTGACGAGGTGTTCTGCTTGCCAGAAGCGCACCGATGATGAACATCGAGATCGGAGTACACATCGGAGCGACGTAAGAAAATGCTTGCATGATCGGGGGAGAAATATAGTTCGAAAAGACCGAAGTGATGCTCGCGGGAAGCACGGCAGGGAGAAATCCCTTGGCAAGATAAAGCGCAATTCCGATATAGCAGGGGACCGTTCCCCAATTGAGAAGAACCTTTTTGGGGGAGAGCGGAATATCCTTGCGTCCGCGTGCGATGATCGAAAGACCCCACGTCCAGAGAACGATATTGAAGCTGGCAACGAAGAATGCCCCCATAAAGAGACCCTTGTCACCAAGCAGAGATTGCAAGATCGGAAAACCGATAAATCCAACATTACCGAAAATAATGGTAAACTCAGTGATCTTTCGCTCGTCAAGCGGCTTCAGCCGCAGACAGCAGAAATAGGAGAATACGGCAAGAATGATGTGAAAGGCAAAGCCAAAGAGTAAGGTACCAAATCCGATGCCAAGGTTTTCTGCCGAATACTCCATCTTAATGAGCGAGTAAATGATCAGCGCGGGATTGGTGATGGTGATGACGAGACGCGAGAGCTTTTTGGAAGCGACACTGTCCACGACACCTGTCCGTCCGCAGATATAACCGATCACGAGCAACAAAAACAGCATCACGATCGCGTGTACAAGGGGCAAGAAATTCATACGGTGGTTTTCTCCTTGATCTGATCTAAACGTTCTTTGATCTTTTTCATATCAACGAGCATATCTTCTTTTTTGCGAGGATCACGGAGAAGTAGCGCGGGGTGATAGACGGCGGTGATGAGAAAATTCCCTTTCTCAAACCATTCACCGTGCTCTTTGGTGATCTTGAAATCGGGCTTGAGGAGACGCATTGCCGAGATCCGTCCGAGACATACGATGATCTTGGGTTGGATCAGGCGTACCTGACGGCGCAAAAATTCGATGCAGGCATCTTCTTCCGCGGGCAAAGGATCGCGGTTCTTGGGCGGACGGCATTTGAGAATGTTCGCAATATAGACGCTTTCGCGCGGAATGTCGACCGCAAAAAGATATTTGTCGAGAAGCTGTCCCGCCCTTCCTACAAAGGGCGTGCCCGTTTTGTCCTCATTCTCTCCGGGTGCTTCGCCCACGAAAAGAATATCGGCAGTTCTGCTTCCCGTACCAAATACGCAGTTGGTTCGGGTTTTATGAAGCTCGCAGGCGGTGCAGGCAGAGCACTCCTCAAAAAGCTGGTTCCAGGAATCGTTCATACGAGTTCTCCTTTGCTTGGATTAAAGGACGATTTTACGACATTCGAGATAGTAGCGCTTATCCTCGGCGTGACCCATCGAGAAGGTCTTGCGAGGAAGCGCGCCGTCAAACATGACGGTGGGGAAAAGCTCGCTCTTTTCCATTCCCGAGAAAAGGAAGCCAATGGTGTTCGGCTTTTTCGAGAGTGATTCGACCGACGCCTTGCTGTGAATATAATCGACCTCGGCTTCGGGGTGCTCCTTTAAGTAATCGTCAATGAAATCCTGAAGTGTTCCGACGGTGAGCTGACGGATGGGACGCTCAATAGTAATCGAGCCGCGTTCCGAGCCAAACAGATACTCGAAGGTCTGCGGAGCAGCATCTCCGTGTAGATTTTTGAGATAAGCGCGAAGCGAAGTGAGCACGTCTTCGGGTTCAACGCCGAACAGTACGCGGTAGATCGGTTCAAATTTGAGCGCCTCGTCGTGAATGTTTACGACCTCAACAAGCGCATAGCGTGCGGGGTGCGAAGCGGCGGCATCCGCACCGAGAGATGCTTTGACCTCTTCATAAGCGGCTTTTGCCGATGCGAGCGAGTGGTTTCCGTCACCCACGGCAAAGAGCAGGGGAGACAGAGATATATCGCCGTAGCGTGCTTCCATTGCTGCGGGGGTAATGAGTGCGTCCAGCGAGCGTCCGACACGGCGGATCTCGGCGTCGTCGAGAAAACGTCCGAAGATGTGTCCGCCGCCGAGCATCAGATCAGTGTCATAAGCTACCGTTCCCGATTTTGCCAACGCGAGCGGTTCAATGACGGTGCGCTCGGCATCGTCGATCAGCAGCATCACGTGCGGAAGCTCCACTGCCGCACCGCGACGAATCGCAACTCTCGGTGGGATGCGTTCCACGACGGTTGCCTCGGTCGCACGGATCAGCGCCGAAGCTCCTTTGCGATAATCGTAGCATTCGAGATCGACCGCCATCACGATACCGCGGCGGATCGAGCCGTCCGATTGCGTGCGCTCAACGTAGATCATCGTGTCAGTGTTCGGCAGAAGAATCGTGTCAAGATACTGCTTCATCGTTTCGTTGATCTTGGGAATTCTTGCCTCGGTCTCGGAAAGATAGACCTCGGGCAGGATCATACGGAGCGTTGAGGGAGCGTCGCCGATGATCTTCTCTGCCTTTTCCCAATATTCGGGCTCACTTGTGAACTGGTCGCAGGCAACCGTTGCCCATTTTTCTGCGTTGTATTTTGTGAAATCAGGCAGCAGAATGTCTGCTGCGGAATAACATTTTTTCATAGGAAGATTCCTTTCTTCAAAGCTTTTTTTAGATTACAGATTGGAAAGAACAGCATTCGCCAAATGGCGGTAGCCCTCGGCTTGCCAGTGAACGCCGTCCTCCGAGAGGAGCTCGGCGTGTGTCAGAGAGACCGAATAAAGATCCACCACGTTCAGCGAATATTTTTCTGCCAAACGAAGCACCTCGCGGTTTCTTGCCTGAACGCGAAGATCGCGTTCTTCATCAGCGACGTGTGTCGTCAGAAGAAGCGTCAGTTTCGCGTCGGGAAACTCTCCCAGCAAAAATTGAATTTTCTGTTCGTAGTGTTTGGCATAGGCAAGCTCATCCGAAAGATGAAAGCCGTGCAGACCGTTGTTCAGGAGAATATGCTTGCGGTGCGGCTGTTGCTTGGCAAAAAGCCGTACGGTGTCCTCGTAGCAAGGATGGTCGATGGCCTTTGAGGTAGCAATTCCGTCAAAGAGAAGCCGTCCGCCCGCGAGCTCGTTGAGCGCCTTTCTGGTGGCGTGTGAGATCGAATCTCCCACGTAAAGCACACGGGGCGTTGTCAGATCCTCG
>JAFQPC010000199.1 GCA_017411935.1 Clostridia bacterium
CAGGGCATTGAGGAGATCGACGGACTTCTCCTTGACCTCGGCGTTTCCTCCTATCAGCTCGACACCCCCGAGCGGGGCTTCTCCTATCAGGCGGACGCACCGCTCGATATGAGAATGGACAAGAGAAAAAGCCTTTCTGCCTACGAGGTAGTGAACACCTACCCGCAGGAAAAGCTCAAAAAGATCCTTTTCGACTACGGCGAGGAACGCTTCGCTCCCGCGATTGCCTCGGCAATCATCAAGCAGAGAGAGAAGCACCCGATCGAAACGACCGCCGAGCTTTCGGATCTGATCAAGTACGCGATCCCGCCCGCGGCAAGAGAAGGCGGACATCACCCTGCCAAGCGAAGCTTTCAGGCGATCCGCATTGAGGTCAATGCCGAGCTCGACGTGATCGAGCCCGCCATTCGCGACGCGGTAAGCTTACTTCGACGCGGCGGACGCATTGCGATCATCACCTTCCATTCGCTCGAGGATCGCATCGTCAAGCAGACCTTTGCGGATCTCGCCAGCGGCTGTACCTGCCCTCGCGATTTTCCCGTCTGCGTATGCGGCAAGAAGCCGCTCGTCAAGATCGTGACGAAGAAACCCATTCTCCCCTCTCGCGAGGAGCTGGAGGAAAACCCGCGTTCGAGAAGCGCCAAGCTTCGCGTTGCGGAAAAGCTTTAACGAACGAATTTACGAAATTTTACGATAAGAAACACAGGAGGACGAACATGGCTGTTGAACACTTGAACGATTCTTACGACCGTTGTCTTTGCGAGCTGCGCGAGCGTTATCGGGGAAGAGGGGCGCTGGGAAGCGTCAAGACCGAAAGCGCGTTGCAGGAGGCGAGGGAAGAATCCACTCGTCAAGTTGCTCCCGAGGCTTACGTTTTGTTTGACGCTCGAAGCAAGATTGCCGACTGTTACCGCAGCGGTGAGTACAACGGCTCCAAATATATGACCTCCGATGACTTTGTCCGCTACTTCAAGCACCGTCGTTCCTTCTACGCGCCGAAGCTTGAAACTCAGGCGGCACCTCACGAGGTGACGGTCGCTGACCGCCGCCGCGGTGTGGCAAACGGACGCGAGATGAATCGCGCCGACTCCGGAAAGGAGGGTCACTTAAAAACCGCATGGGTGGTGTTAAGAGGTCTTAAAGAAAAGTGGTTTCCGATGGAAGTCCGCGAGGGACGTGCCGAGCACGGTCGCTTCCGCATTCCCGCCGCGACGATGTCGGGACTTGCCGTTTTCTCCCTCTCTCTTGGTCTGATCGTTGGCGGCTCGGTAATGCTGGGTAACGCCGCAGGCAAGGTGGGGCAGATGAACAGCACGATCGCTACCCTGGAAGCAAAGCAGACCGAGCTGCAATCCAAGCTCGACCTGAAATACAACGTGGACGAGATCGAAGCTGAGGCAAAGAGCCTTGGTATGATCAAGAGCCAGTACGCAGACCAGGAATACATCACCGTAAACGAAGAAGAACAGATCACGATCTACGAGGACGGAGAGGACGACAAGGTGGGGCTGAACGCTCTGCTTTCCGCCTTTGGAATCGAGCTCAACTAACGAATATTACGGCGAAACTTCTCATATAATGCGTTAGTTTCGAACGAAAAAATTACGGGAAGGAGAAGCCTATGGCACAAAGTCAGGACCGCCGAACTGCCACACAGCCTCGCGCGATCAGCACCGAAGCGGTGCGCCGCTCGACCTGGCTCGGACTTTTGATCTTTGCCGTCTTTGCAATTCTTCTCGTGCGTATCCTGCTGATCCAGACAGTGGGATTTGAAAAATATCAAAACAAGGTGCTTGAGCAGATCACGACCGAGTCGAAGGTTCCCGCCGCGCGCGGCAAGATCTATGACCGCAACGGCAACGTGCTTGCCACCAACATCACGACCTACCGTGTCTTCGTTTCTCCCTCTGCGATCAAGAGCGCTGAGGAGAAGAGCGAGGGTCAGAAAAATTATACTGCCGTGATCTCACGAGGACTTTCCGAGATCCTCGGCGTGGAATATGACGAGGTGGAGGGACAGATCAAGGGTTACACCGACAAGCTCGACCGAACCATCAAGCGTCGTGTGGACGAGGAGACGGCAGACACTGTGCGCGAATACATCGACAAGTACGAGCTTCAGTCGATGGTTTACCTCGAAGCGCAGAGCACACGCTACTATCCCGGTAAGACGCTTGCCTCGCATATGCTCGGATTTACGAGCGCGGACGGCGTGGGACTTTACGGACTGGAATATCAATACGACGAATATCTCCGCGGAGTTGACGGATACTATATCAAGGCGCGCGACTCTTACGGAAACGAAATGCCGAACGATTACTCAAGCTACATCAAGGCGATCGACGGCTACAATCTGACGACGACGATCGACACGACGGTGCAGAGCTTTCTCGAGGAACAGCTCGAGGCGACCGTTCTCGACCACGCGGCGGCGAATCGCGCGTGCGGCATCGTTCTCGACGTCAAAACGGGCGGGATCCTTGCGATGGCGACCTCCTCGCCCTTTGACCTCAACGACCCTTGGAAGCTCGACTCGCTTTCGCAGGCAACGCTTGCGGGCAGCGGTTATGCCGAGGGAAGTGACAAGTACGCCAAGCTTCAGGAGAAGCTTCTGACCGAAATGTGGTCGAACAAGGCGGTGACCGAGAGCTACATTCCCGGTTCGACCTTTAAAATTGTGACCTCGGCGATGGCGCTCGAGGAGCTCCCCGAAGAAGACTTTCCCAAGGTTGTGACCTGCAACGGTCATCTGACGTTTCCGGGGGCAACGATCCACTGTCACAAGGTACAGGGTCACGGTTCGCTGACCTTTGCCCAAGGACTTCAGCAGTCCTGCAACGTCTGGTTTATGACGCTGGGTGAAAAGCTTGGTGTTAAGACTTATCAGCAATACGTCAAGGCGTTCGGTTACAAGGAGCGGACGGGAATCGACCTTCCCGGTGAGGGCTATTCGATCTTCGCGTCGGATATGAGCAAGCTCGACCTTGTCATCTACGCGTTTGGACAGAACTTTAACGTCACGCCCCTCCAACAGCTTTGCGCGGTGGCGGCGGTGGCAAACGGCGGCGAGCTGATGCAGCCGTATATCGTAGACAAGGTGACCGACAACGCGGGCAACGTGATCTATCAGCACAAGGTCACGGCGAAGCGTCAGGTCGTGAGCACGGAGGTCTGCGAGGAGATCTCGAAGATCCTCGAAGAGGGTGTATCGAAGGACGGCGGTGCGAGAAACGCTTACGTGGCGGGCTATCGTGTTGCCGCAAAGACGGGTACTTCCGAGAAAAAGGGAGCGGCTTATGCCGACAAGGAAGCGTATATCTGCTCCACGGTGGCGTACGCGCCTGCCGACGATCCCGAAATTGCCATTATCATTATTGTCGATGAACCGACCGAGGGCATTCTTTACGGCTCGACGGTCGCTGCCCCCTATATTGCAGGGGCACTGGAAAATATTTTGCCGTATCTCGGCGTCATTCCGATCTACAGCGAGGCAGAGCAATCGAGAATGTCGATCCAAACGCCTTACTGTACGGGCGAAACGCTTGCTGAGGCGATCAAAAAGCTCAAAGCGGCAGGTCTTGACTATACTGTCATCGGCTCGGACGCTATGAGCGCCGAGGTGACCTCGCAGAGCCCCTCGCCTTACGTTCGCATTGCGAAATCGTCGAACGGAAAGGTCGTGCTTTACACGAACGGAGAAGAACCGAGCGCGGATGCCGTCGTTCCCGATCTGATCGGATTTACGGCGCGCCAAGCCAACGGACTGCTCACGGGTGCGAAGCTGAACATTCGCATTACGGGTGCGACGGGCGTTGGTGACACGAGTGGAAAGGTCCTGACCCAGTCGATCAAGCC
>JAFQPC010000200.1 GCA_017411935.1 Clostridia bacterium
ACCCCCACCCCGAAATAAAAAAGAACGGCAAGCCAACAGGCTTGCCGTTCTCCTGGTGATCCATCGGAGACTCCAACTCCGGACACCATGATTAAAAGTCAAGTGCTCTACCGTCTGAGCTAGTGGGTCAAGCGTTTTGCGCTACCTTAATATAATATCATAAGTTTGCCGTTTTGTCAATATTTTTATACTTGGCATAATATACAAAGGTTAGCGCAAAAATGCATTTTATTTGTCAAAATAGCATAAATGTTATTTTGCTGTTATTCTTTTTATATCTTCTGCAAGAAGGTGTGCGTTTTCGGGTATCAATTCGGGAAGGGAAACGTCGGAAGCCTCGTTGTCCTCAAAATCATGATATTTTACAGAGCTTCTTAAATGCCTTATAAGCATCTTATCAAATCCCTTTGCGTTCTGTGGCTTCAGCTCTCCGCCAAAATAATGTACGCCCAACGAGGGCTCAAATTTTCTCGGAATAAGCGTCTCGCTGTATTCGTCCGAGATCCTTGATAAGCCGCAGCAGAAATAGACCGCACAGGGTATTGCCGAAAGCTCTGAAAAATGGTTCTTTATGAATTTTCTCAACACCTTCGGAAAAGCTCCAAATCTTACAGGACCCCCCACTACGACCGCGTCGTATCCTTCAAGCTTCGGTGTTTTTTTCTCAAGGTCGATGACGTCGATCTCTGCTTTTTGCTCAAGCTCTTTTGCTATCAGCTTTGCACAAAATTCGGACGAACCCGTTTTCGATACGTATGCTATAAGCAGTTTCATTTTTCTATTCCTAAGCCGATCAGAAGAGCTCTATCATTTCCTTGTTGCTCGTGGTCATATTGATGACCTTTCCGTCCTGATCTATCGCAACAAGATCTTCTATTCTGCAGCCGTATTTTTCCGCAATATATATACCGGGCTCAACACTCGTCGTCATACCTCTCTTAAGTGTGGCGTCTCTTTTTGCGGAGGGTGAAAGTCTCGGATTCTCGTGAACGAGCATACCGACACCGTGGCCGAGTCCGTGACCGAAGCAGCCCTCGTAGCCCGCCGCGTAGATTATATCTCTTGCGCACTTATCGACCTCGTAGCAGTTAACGTTCTCACAGATCATATCAAGTGCCGCTTTCTGAGCGGTAAGAACTGTGGAATAGACCTTCTTTATTTCCTCGTCTGCCTTTCCGATAACGACCGTACGGGTCATATCCGCACAGTAACCTTTGTATCTTGCGCCGAAGTCCATAGTGAGAAAGCCCTTTTCAAGCTTTACGTTTCTCGGCACTCCGTGAGGCATGGAAGATGCACTTCCCGATACTGCGATCGTGTCAAAAGCGACGTTTTCTGCGCCGTTTCTTCTCATAAAGAACTCAAGCTCAAGAGCCACCTCTATCTCGGTCATATCGGGCTTCATTACCTTGAGGATATGCGAGAATGCGGCGTCTGTTATCTTCTGCGCCTCTATCATAAGCGCGAGCTCCTCGTTGGTCTTTATAAGTCTCATACCGTCAAAGATCTCGGATGCGCCCTGGATTATCTCGATGTTCTTAAAGTTTTTTGTATAAGTTGAATGCTCTGCGCACGAAACAACGCTCTCCTCAATAAGAAGAGTGCCAATATTCCTCTCGGCAATAAGACGGGAAAGCTCTGCGATCATTCCGCCGGTGGGCATTATGACCTCAAAGTCGGGGTCTTTTACCGTATCGTGAGCCGCCTCAATATATCTGAAGTCGGCAAGAAGATATGCGCGCTCGGGTGTGATGAGGATATATCCGTCGGTATAATCAAAACCGCTGACATATCTCTGGTTAAGCTCGGAGGAGACGAGCAAAGCGTCCTTTTTGAGTTCTGTAAGCTTGTTCATTAAAAATCTGATCTTGGTCATTTTATTTATTCTCCTATTAATGATTTCAGGTATTTTTTCATTTCGAGTGCATCCTCTGCCATAGTTCCCGCAGACTCGCAGATTATTCTCGGGGCAACGTTTTCCTTGACGATAGCCTCCATAAGCGGCTCAAAGTCGGGTCCGTAGACGTTGTCTGAAAAGGTGAGATGCTTTTTCTCGCCCGCGCCCGTGTATTCAATCTTTGAGAAATGGCAGTGCAGGTTATACGCGTAATCGTCGCCGAGCGCGTTTGCGATGGTGTCGAAAATTCTGCGGTAGCTGTCGCAGTCGGTAAAATACGAGCCTATGTTTCTCGCGTTAAGATGACCGAAGTCAACGACGGGATGATACATAGGAGAGATACGGCAAAGCTCTATTACCTCTTCAAGCGTGCCGAGCTGATTAATCTTTCCCATAGTTTCAAGTCCCATTCTGATAGGAGTTTGTCCCACCGCCTCGGCGTTGCGCGCAAGTGTGTCGGAAGCAAGCTTCAACGCTTCATCGCGTGAGATCTTCGCGGCACTTCCCGAGTGTATTACGATAGTGTCAGCGCCAAGAAGCTCGGCGGCGCGCAGGGACTGCGCTATATACGAAAGGCTCTTTAATCTTTTTTCTTCCTCAACGCCCGAAAGCGAGATATAATAGGGTGTATGCACCGACATAAGTATGCCGTGCTTTTTTGCCTCCTCGCCTATTTTGGCGAGTGTTGCCTCGCCTGCGGAGATTCCGTTTCCGCCCTGAAATTCGTATGCGTCAAGACCGCGCGCGGCAAGCCAGGCGGGCGCTTGATAGGTTGATTTGAATTTTTCGGCGTAGAAGGATTCGCTGTTTCCGCCGGGACCGAAGGTAGGTCTGTCTGTTATTCTCATTTTATTTTATGATACCTTCCTTTTCGAGTTTTTTGTATCTTCGTACGTAAGGTCGTTCAAGCCACCTCTTAAAGCGGAAGAAAAGATTTTTCTTATCCTTTATAGGCGGCACTATGTATGCGGGTATGCCGAGACGGTGCGCGGCAAGTGCGTCGGTAAGAAGCTGGTCTCCTATTGAAGCCGAATTTTCAAGCGACGCCCCCATTTTTTCTATTGCCAAAAGGAGAGTAGCCGTTTTCGGCTTGCCGCAGTCGGGATAAGCAGGGAGTTTCAAGTCTTTGTTGAAGAGCTCCACACGCTCCTTATGGTTGTTAGAAACGAGAGAAGCCGAGATCCCTGCGGCACGAAGGGAAGAGAACCACTTAAAAATTCTTTCGTCGGGAACGTCCTGCTCGTAGGGCGCGAGCGTGTTGTCGATATCTATAAGCAGGGCGCGGATTCCGTTTGAGAGAAGAAAGTCGGGAGTGATATCGTCGAATTTTTCAAACATACGGTCGGGAGTCAAGAGATAGGAAAGTGATCTTCTTTTGTGTTTTTTCATTATGAATACTGTTCCTTTTATACATTTATCGGTTACTATATTATTTTAACACATATACGCCATTAAGGCAAGAAAAAAATTAAAAAAATTTTGTAAATTACTATTGACAAATAACAATTTATGTGATATTATATTAGGGCGGTCTCAAAAGGACGGAATTTGCGAGTGTAGTTCAATGGTAGAATCCCAGCCTTCCAAGCTGGTCGCGTGGGTTCGATTCCCATCACTCGCTCCAAGTCGGCAGTGCAACATCGCACAGGTGTCGCACTGCTGCTTTATTTTTGTTTATGTGCCTTTAGCTCAGCCGGATAGAGCAACTGCCTTCTAAGCAGTAGGTCGGGGGTTCGAATCCCTTAAGGCACGCCATATGGTGGGTGTAGCTAAGTTGGTTATAGCGCCAGGTTGTGGCCCTGGAGGCCGTGGGTTCGAATCCCATCACTCACCCCAGAAAAATCCGTACACTTTTACGTGTGCGGATTTTTTATTTTCTCTTGCAAAAGCTCAAAAAAAATGGTACAATAAATTGAATAAAACATAAAGGACACTCTTATGAAAAAAAATAAACATACGCTTTCTTACTTGCTGACCCCCGATTATATGTTCGCGACCTTTGACGAGGTCACCCCTGAATTTTTGGAAAGCCTCGGCATTCGTGCGCTTCTCATTGATATTGACAACACGCTTGCGCCCTATGAGCAGGCAGAGCCCGACGAGCGGATCATCTCGTGGTTTGCCGATCTGCAAGCGCACGGCATCAAGGCGGCGCTCATCTCGAACAACCATCCGCCGCGCGTCGAGCTCTTTAACAAGGACCTCGGTCTCCCCGCCTATCCCGACAGCGGAAAGCCGAAGAGCCGCTCTCTGATTGCCGCGATGGCAGAAATGGGCTCTACCCCCGAGAATACCGCAGGACTTGGCGATCAGCTTCTGACCGACACGCTCGCCGTGCACCGTCTTGATATGCTCTCGATCATCGTTCCGCCCATCAAGGACAAAACGACACCGTTTTTCAAGTTCAAGCGTTGGCTGGAGCGCCCCTACATCCGAAAATACAAAAAATCACACGAGGAATCTGAAAAATGAAACGAATCGATCACGCCACCTTCGGACCGGGTGGTAACAGCGAATCTTTTTACAATGAAGGAAAAAAATCCACCGTACAAGCGCCTGCATGGCTCTCGGCACGCGGACTTGATGCCTATGAATATCAAGCAGGAAACGGACTGACGGCGGGCGACGCATCTCTCCGAAAGGTCGGCGAGGAAGCCCAAAAGCACGGCATTCTGATGTCGCTCCACACGCCCTATTTTATCTCGCTTTCGGGTGTGGAAGAAGAAAAGCGACTGAACAGCCTCAATTATATCTCTCGCTCTCTGCACGCCGCAGAGCTGCTCGGAGCGGACACGATCGTCATTCACACGGGCAGTGCCGCCAAGATCACGCGAGAAGAAGCCATGGCGCTTGCCGCTGACACGCTCACGAAAAATCTCGAGGTCAACGGCGATACCACGATCCGTATGGGGCTTGAAACGATGGGCAAGATCAATCAGCTCGGCACGCTTGACGAGGTGCTCACGCTCTGTAAGATCGCACCGATCTACCACCCCGTGGTTGATTTCGGACATCTGAACGCACGTCACCTCGGCGGATATTTTTCGGATTGCGACAGCTACCGCGCCGTCTTTGACAAGATCGCCACGACGCTCGGTGATGATTATGCCTACAATCTCCACTGCCATTTTTCCAAGATCGAATACACCAAGGCGGGCGAAAAGAAACACCTGACCTTTGAGGACGACGTCTTCGGTCCCGACTTTGAGCCCCTTGCCGAGGCGATCGTTCGTGAGGGCGTTTGCCCTCGCATCATCTGCGAATCGGCGGGAACGATGGCAGAGGACGCGCTCTTTATGAAATCTCAATGGCTTGCCGCCAAGGGAGAATAAATATGTCGCATCTGCAAAAATTCCAAGCCGCGCTCGCGTCGTTGGAGCTCGACGGCGCAATGATCTCGTCCGAAATCAATCAGCGATACCTCTGCGACTTTCCTTTCTCGGACGGTTATTTGCTCATCACTCCCGAGCGCGCTTATCTTCTGACCGATTCCCGTTATATCGAAGCGGCAAAGGAATCGGTTCGTGGGTTTGAAATTCTGCTTCCGAAAAATACCATGACCGATACGCTCGCCGAGCTGATCTCGGAAGAAAAAATTTCGCGTCTTGTTTTGGAAGAGGAGTCCGTCTCTTATTCGGAATATCAGCGCTTGTCCGAAAAATTTTCCGAAGCGAAGCTTCTCTCGGGCGCGTCGAAGCTTCTCGGTGAGCTTCGCGCGATCAAAACGTCCGAGGAGCTTGACCGCATCGCGCGGGCACAGGAGATCACCGATCGGGCGTTCTCGCACATTTTGGACGTTATTTCCAACAATTTAAATACCGCCACCGAGCAAGATGTGGCGCTCGAGCTTGAGTTCTTTATGCGAAAGCAGGGCTCCGAGGGCGCGGCGTTTGAGACGATCGCCGTTTCGGGAAGCGCCTCATCGCGACCGCACGGAGTTCCCTCGAACGTAGGGCTCAGAAAAGGCTTTCTGACGATGGACTTTGGTGCAAGGATCGACGGTTATTGCTCCGATATGACGCGCACGGTTGCCATCGGAAAAGCAGACGAGGAAATGAAAAAGATCTATGCCACCGTCCTTGCGGCACAGCAAAACGCGCTCGAGCGGATCCACGCGGGGATGCTCTGCCGCGATGCCGACGAGCTCGCACGCTCGGTAATCCGCAACGCAGGCTACGCTGACGCGTTCGGACACAGCCTCGGTCACGGTGTCGGGCTTCTCGTGCACGAAGCCCCTTCCCTCTCTCCGAGGGCAAAGGACGACAGCATTCTCGCGGTTGGAAACGTCGTTACCGTCGAGCCTGGCATCTACCTTGAAGGAAGATGCGGCTGCCGCATCGAGGATATGGTCGCGATCACCGAGCACGGTATTCGCAATTTTACGAAGAGTCCTAAAAATTTGATTGAACTATAAAAAATAGCAAGCCCCGCTCCCGAAGGAGCGGGGCTCGCCATTTCCCGGGGAAATGAACAAATAATGAAAAAAATTATGAACCGTTAGGTCCTGTTAGGGAGTTGTCTTAGTTATTCGCAATCGTAACATTGCCGAGGCTCGTAAAGAGATCCAGCGACGCAACGTTTTCTGCCGTGATGAGCGTTTCGCCATAGTAGCAGTTTGTCAGTGTAACTGCAGCTCTGGGGTCAATCGTAAAGTCTTCCTCAAAGGTACAGCCCTCGTAAACGGTCGTAGCGTAAGGACGCATATACGAATATCCGTTACCGTATCCGAAATAACAATCTACAAACTTCGCATCGCCAAGCGTTGCAGCGTAGCTGGTCCAGCCCTTGAAGGTAGAATCGGTTGCCGTCAGACCCTGACCGTTACCCTGGTCGCAGCTGATGGTATAGGTCGTACCGTCAATGATAACATTCTCAAGAATGACGCGCTCGGCGTGGTCGCTGTTGTGGTTCACGAAGACACCGCGGAACGAGCCCGTGATGGTGATGTTCTTGATCGTACCGCCCGTGGTACTGATAC
>JAFQPC010000201.1 GCA_017411935.1 Clostridia bacterium
CGGTTGCCGACGAGCTGAAGACAATACGCTTCGCGCCGTATTTCGAGAGCAACTCACAAAGATTGAGCGTTCCCGTAATATTGTTGTGGTAATAAAGCAGCGGCTTCTCGCAGGATTCTCCCACAGCTTTCAGACCCGCAAAATGAATGCAAGCCTCGATCTTGTTTTCAAGAAAGACGCGTTCGAGCGCTTCCTTGTCAAGCAGATCGACCTCGTAAAATCGGAAGTCTTTGCCCGTCAACTCTTTCACACGGCGCAACGACTCAGGCTTGGAATTCATAAAATTATCCACGACAACCAGCTCTCTCCCTGCCGAGAGAAATTCCACCATCGTATGCGATCCGATATAACCCGCACCACCCGTGACTAAAATTGCCATTGCGATCTCCTCAGCTCAACTTCTCGGGATATGCGCCCGATGCTTTGAGCGCCTCAAGGCTTGCCTTGACGCGAGGCTTGTCGTCAGCATAGGTCACGCCATACCATTCGTCCTCGGACTCATAGACACGAACGCGGCACTCGCCCCTTGCCATCAGCTCGCCGACCGCCATCGGAAGATAACATTCACACTTCAAAGGATGATCGCCAAGATCCGACAGAAAATCAATAAAATATTGCTCGAGCTGAGGGAAAAGCTTCGGTGTAAAGCCCCAGAAGTTCATCGAAACGGGAGTCGTCAGCGGGATTCTGACCTGCTCACCGTCTGCCTCAAAGACCGCTTCATCGCCATCGCGTGAGATCGCGGTACGCTCCACGATCGCCTTGAGGTATCCGTCCGCCGTCTCGCAAACACCGCGCGAGACCGTACCGTGATCGGTCAGCGTGTTACCAACGCGATAGCCGATCATACAGTAGTCCTCGGTGGGTGTCTCGAAATGCTTCGCTACCAAACGGTAAGCGCTCTCGCCGTAAAAGTCATCGGCATTGAGTACACAGAACGGCTCGTTGACGAGGTTCTTTGCAGCAAGTACCGCCTGAGTCGTTCCCCACGGCTTGGTGCGTCCCTCGGGCACCGAAAATCCTTCGGGAAGATCATAAAGATCCTGGAAGGCGTACTCTACCTTGACCTTATCCTCAAAGCGAGAACCGATGCTCTCCTTGAAGATTTCGAGATGCTCTTTCTTAATGACAAATACGACCTTGTCAAAACCGTTGCGAATGGCATCAAATACCGAAAAATCAATAATGAAATCCCCTTCTTTCGTAATGGGGTCTACCTGCTTGAGTCCGCCGTAACGCGAGCCCATGCCCGCAGCGAGAATTACCAGAGTCATAATGATCCTCCTAAAAATTAATCTCTTATTTTTTGAGATTATTATGATATCATCATTTTACCATAAAGCACAAGTGCTTGTCTTGTGTTTTAACAATTTGTTTACAATTGAAATTCAAAATCTCTTGACAAGCTTCTCGGGCTATGATATAATAAAAATGTCTCATTTAAGACACTTTTTAGGAGATCATAATGAACACTATCCTATCCGCGAGCGAGCTGTTGCTCCATTTAAAACAGCATCCTATTTTTTCGGAGCTGACCGAAGAAGAAGTCACGACCTATTTTTCGGGAGATCGTTCCGAAATCAAAGCATTCCCCCCAAAAAAGATTGCCTATTCCTCGTCGGCGGAGCGCGTTCGGGTCGGCATCCTGCTTTCGGGCAGAGCACGCGTCGAGACCGATGCTCAGGCACTGGTCAAATCGCTCCGCGTCGGCGAGCTGTTTGGCATCGCCAACCTCTACGCCGAGGATGAGCCTTTCCCGACCTCGATCGTCACCACGGCAGAAGCAAAGATCCTCTTTCTCGACGGTGCTGCCGTCAAGCGTCTGATCGAGGAAGTCCCGAGCGTACGACGCGCATACCTGACCTTTCAGAGTGGGCGAATCGTTTATCTGAATCAAAAGATCGCCACGCTCACGGCAGGAAACGCCGAGCGTCGGCTTGCTGTATTTCTGCTCGATTACGAGCAGGACGGTGTCTTTATCCCCCCCTGCCCGATGAACCGTCTTGCCGAGCTGCTCGGCATCGGACGTGCCTCGCTCTACCGAGCCATCGACGCGCTCTGCGATGAGGGACTCATCGAAAAGCAAGGAAAAACCATTTATCTTCGAAACAAGGACGCACTTTTGCGCTTGATTTAATTTTTATCCCTGAAAGGAAACAAAGCTATGAAACACAAATTTCTCAAACTCACCGCGCTGATCTTGGCGCTCACAATGATTCTTCCCTTCGCTCTGCTTGGTTGTTCGGACGCGATTCTGAACGATACGGTGCAGGATGCCCTCGAAAACAAGGACTCCGAAAACGGCGAAAGTACGCCCGCGAAAAAGACCGAACAAGCCGTCGTTGCCCTCGATATGACCGCCGAGTGGGAAAAGCTTTACGGCGAGAATACGCTCGTACAGGGCTGTCTTGTCATCAACCGCGAGTTTGCCGCCGCACATCCGAACGAAGTCGCAAAGTTTCTTCGCGACTATGAGCAGTCGGTCAACACCATCAAGAAAGCCGACACCAATGCCGTCAACCTCGTCGTCAACGCGGGCATCCTTCCCAAAGCCCCCATTGCACAAAAAGCACTGCCGGGCAGTAACCTTTGCTATTTTGCGGGCAACGATATGAAGCCCGTGATGAATCCCTTCTGCGAAAAGATGCTGTCGCTGGATGCGCAATCCATCGGCGGAAAGCTCCCCTCGGACGACTTTTATTACACCGAAAACGGCAATCCCGACGCCGCAGACCCGAATCTCGAAATCAAGGTATATGCTCTCAACGGTACCACCGCCCTCGGTATGGCGGAAATGATTGTTGCGGCGAAGAACGGCACGGACGATATGAACTACAATATTTCGCTTTATACCGCACCGGATGAAATTCTCCCTGCGGTACAGAGCGGAGAATGCCAGATTGCCGCACTGCCCACCAACGCTGCCGCAAAGATTTTCAATAAGGCAGGCAAGGTACAGCTTCTCGCACTGAACACGCTCGGCGTGCTTTACCTCTTGCAGAACGAGGGTTATCCCGCGGTCAGCTCGCTGAACGGTCTCAAAGGAAAAACGATTTACGTTCCCGGTGCGGGCGCAAACCCCGAATATATCACCGTTGCGATTCTACAGGGGGCAGGTCTTGTTATCGGCTCTGACGTAATGATCGATACGACGACCTACTCTTCGCCTGACGCCCTTGCCACCGCGTTTGCCTCGGGACTGATTGAATTTGCCGTTCTCCCTGAACCCAAAGTCACCGTCACCCTCACACAGGCAAATGCAAAGAAATAAATCGATTAAATTTTCATAAATTTTACCGAAAGGAGTCCCTATGACGCAAAAAAAGCCGCTACTCAAAAAATTTGCCCTGACGTTGGGAAAAATTCTTCTTGCTGCCGCGTTTTGGGGATTCCTTTGGTATCTCGTTGCCAAGCGCATCGGAATTGAGCTCATCTTCCCCTCTCCACGCTCGGTGTTCCGCGAGCTATGGTTGCTCGTCACCGAGCGAAGCGAAAGTCTTGTCCGATACGGAATGCAATATAGCTTTTGGTACATCACCCTCGTCTCGCTGCTCCGTGTCGTTTGGGGCGTGCTCATCTCCATTGTTCTCGGCTGTCTGCTCGCCTATCTGACAAGCGTCTCACGCCTGCTTCACACACTCATCTCCCCCGCCCTCTCGGCAATCAAGGCAACCCCTGTGGCTTCCTTTATCATTCTTGCCTTGCTGTGGCTGAACCGCTCGGTCCTTCCCATATTTATTACGGCACTCATTGTCGTTCCCATCGTTTGGGCAAACGTCTCGGAGGGCATTCGTTCGGTCAACGGAGAGCTTCGTGAAGTGGCAGCAGTCTACCGCTTTCCCTTTGGAAAACGCCTCACAAAGCTCTATCTCCCCTCAATTTCCCCCTACTTTTTTGCCGCCTGCCAATCGGCACTCGGCATGGCATGGAAGGCAAGCGTCGCGGCAGAAATTTTAGCAGTTCCGCAACACTCCATCGGCACCGAGATCTATCTCTCCAAGCAATATATGCTTCCCGCGACCCTCTTTGCCTGGACACTCGTTGTCATCGTTCTGAGTCTTATCATTGAAAAGCTCTTCGTCTTTGGACTGAAAGCCCTTGGACGAAAGCTTGGAGTGATCGCGAAAGGAGATTCCTATGCTGACACTTGAAAATCTCACGCTCCGCTACAAAAAAAAGACGGTGCTCGACCGCGTCAGTTTCGATTTTTCCGAGGGATGTACCACGGGGGTCGTCGGCGCTTCGGGCATTGGAAAAAGCACCCTGCTTCACGCCATCGCAGGACTGAAAAAGTGTGACGGCGGAAAGATCCTTTCGTCGCACGAGCGAATTTCGTATATTTTCCAAGAGCCTCGCCTATTCCCTTGGATGACAGCACTCGAAAATATCACAGTTGTCGGCGCGGAAAAATCGCTTGCCGAGCACTATCTGCACGCACTTTTCGAAGATGCCGACGAGGTCGCAAAAAAATATCCCCACGAGCTCTCGGGCGGAATGAAGCAACGCATCTCGGTCGCACGGGCGCTTGCCTATGCTCCCGACCTGCTTCTTCTCGACGAGCCTTTCCGCGGACTTGACGCAGAAACGAAAACGGTTGTACAACGCTTGATCTTCAACGAAATGCAAGGAAAAACAATGCTTCTCGTCACCCACGATGACGACGATCTTGCGTTTTGCGAGGAAATCGTTCGAATGCAAGGCTCACCCGTCTCGGAGATCCTTTTGGAAAAAAGCGGAAGCCGTAAAAATGAATAATTCGTCCCCTCGGACGGCAATACTCCCGATACAAGAAATTCGTGTCGGGAGTATTTTTATGTACTATAACAAAGTGGAAATCTGCGGCATCAACACCTCGGAGCTCAAGGTGCTGAGCGATGAGGAAAAACGAGCCTTGCTTCTTCGTGTCAAGGACGGAGACGAGGAAGCAAGAAAGGATCTCATTTACGGAAATCTGCGTCTCGTGCTCAGCATCGTTCAGCGATTTACGGGGCGTAAGGAAAATCTGGACGACCTCTTTCAGGTGGGATGCATCGGACTTTGCAAGGCGGTCGATCATTTCAACGTCGAGTTGGACGTGAAGTTCTCGACCTACGCCGTACCGATGATCATCGGAGAGATCCGAAGATATCTGCGCGACAACAATTCGATCCGCATCAGCCGTTCGGTGCGCGATCTGGCATACCGTGCCCTGCAAGCGAGAGAGGATCTGATCCGTGAAAAGGAGAGAGAGCCCGATGCCGAGGAGATCGCGGCGCGCCTCGGTGAAAAAAAGGAAGCCGTCGTGCGTGCGATGGAAGCCATCGTCGAGCCGATCTCCCTCTATGAGCCCGTGTTCAGTGAAAACGGCGATTCGATCTACGTGATGGATCAACTCAGCGATTCCAATAGCTCGGACGAGCTCTGGCTCGAAAATATCGTCCTGCGCGAAGCTATGAAAAAGCTCGGCGAGCGTGAGCGGACCATCATTCAACTCCGCTATTATAAAAACAAAACGCAAATGGAGATCGCCGAGGAGATCGGCATCTCTCAAGCTCAGGTCTCCCGCCTCGAAAAAGGCGCGCTGGAGAGAATGAGAAAACAGATCGAATAGCTTGACGGCAAGTTTGTTGGAAAGTTTTTAGTCAAGTTTTTTTCAAAAAACTTGCGGAGTCCAGAGGCAGCGCCTCGGTCGCCCGTCGCAACGGGCGAAACTTCCTATCGTCAGAAAGCGCCCGAAAAGGGTGAATTTCGTTTGCACAGCAAACGAAAGAGGGAAAAACCACAAGTGGGGTTTTTCCCTTTTCTCTGCTTTATTCTCACAAAAAAATCTTCTGATACTGCTTTCCCTGCATCGCGCTCTCCAGCGTGGGGATCAACAGCGAAAAATCCGCCACGAGCGAATGCGGCTTTTTCTCGGGATCATCCTGCCGCATCGGCACGAAATACACACATTTCCGCGAGAGAAGCAAGCCGATGTTTTTAAGATTTGCCGACAGCGCATCATTCGAAGCAAGGCAGATCACCAGCGGACGGTCGCTCCGCAGATGCGCCTTTGCCGCCATCGTCACCGCCGTATCGGTCACGCCCAGCGCCATTTTTGCCAAGGTGTTTCCCGTGCAGGGGCAAAGCAAAAGCGCATCCAGCGGCGTCTTTGGTCCCAGCGGCTCCGCCCCCACCACCGTGTGAATGATCTCTCGTCCGCAAAGAGCTTCGACCTTTTCGCGAAGATCATCGGCGCGACCGAAATGGGTGTCGGTCGAAAAGACGTTTTCGCTCATAATGGGCTGAATTTCAAGTCCCCGTTCGCGCAACGCGGCAAGCTGACGAAGCGCGGAAGCATGCGTACAGTACGAACCGCACATGGCAAATCCGATCATCCCTCGCTCACCTCCTCCCGTAAGATCTCTCCCACACAGGAAGCGATCAATCGTCCCGCGCTCTCGGGCGCGTATTTTCCGGGCAACGAGGTCGCCCATAAGACGTTAGCGCGAAGCTCCTTCGCAGCGCAAATATCAACGCCCCCCGGAACAGAGGCAAGATCAATCAAAAAGGTGGAGTGATCGGCTTTCTCCAAAAAATCGCGTCCGAACAGCCAATGCGGTACCGTGTTGTAAATGACATCAAAGCCGTGCAGAAGCTCCACGGGAGAAATGCCCTCGCGCAATCGCAACGTTTCGCACCCCAAGCTCTCAGCCCACGCAAGATCCTTGCTTTTCCGCGCCGCCACCGTCACGCGTGCGCCAAGAGAAAGAAGCAGGCGGACGAGGTGCTTCGAGATCCGTCCAAAGCCCGTTACTGCCACCCGCGCGCCAAAAAGATTTTTCGTTAAGCTGTTCATCGCAATACTGATCGCCGCCTCTGCCGTCGTATAGGCGTTTTGAATCTGAAACTCCTCCGATCCAAAATAATCTCTCACCCGAATCCCCGCCGCTTCGGCAGATGCCACGACAGTTTCCGGAATCCTTCCCCCAACGAGCAACGAGCGAGCTGCCATCGCTTCGATCACCTCGGAGAGCCGAACCTTTGTTTCGATCCCCGCCAAGGGGCAGGAAAGAAGCACGCCATCCGCCGTAGCAGGCAGAGGAAGCACCACAGCATCCGCGTTCGAGATCGCCCCCTCAAAGCTCTCGCAGAGTGTCAGGGATCGATCCCATTCGGCACGGTCGATGCCGAACACCTTGACGGAGAAGCCTTGCTCGGCAAGCTCCCGCGCGGCAATATATTGCCGCAGATCTCCGCCGAGGACGGCAATGTTCGTTTTATTTTTCATCGTGGTATCGTCCTTTCCATTGCGGTCACTCTATTTCAACCGCTACGATATTATTTTATGAAAGCCTTTTCGGTTTGGTTCAGAGAAAAACGCTCTCATTTTTGACACTTTTTCGCAAAAGGATTGACAAGAAGGATATCGGGTGGTATAATTAAAATGATATTCTGTGGCATTATGCCCTAAAAAGAAAGGCAAGACCAATATTATGAAATGGACATCGTTAAACGAACTTCGCGAAAAATATCTTTCGTTTTTTGAATCGAAGGGACACCTGCGTCTCCCTTCCTTCCCGCTCGTTCCCATCGGAGATAAATCTTTGCTCCTGATCAACTCGGGAATGGCACCGATGAAAAAATATTTCACGGGGGAGGAAATCCCCCCGCGCAACCGTGTTACCACCTGCCAAAAGTGTATCCGTACGCCCGACCTTGACCGTGTCGGTCATACCGCGCGTCACGGTACGTATTTTGAAATGCTCGGAAACTTCTCCTTCGGTGATTACTTCAAGGACGAAGCCATTCCGTGGGCGTGGGAATTTCTGACCGAATGGCTCGAGATCCCCGCCGATCTTCTGTGGCCCTCGATCTATGAGAACGACGAGGAGGCTTATGAGATCTGGACGAAAAAGATCGGCGTTCCCGCCGAACACGTCGTCCGTCTCGGCAAGGCTGATAACTTCTGGGAGCATGGCTCAGGTCCCTGCGGACCTTGCTCCGAGATCTACTTCGACCGCGGAGAAAAGTACGGCTGCGGCTCGCCCGACTGTAAGCCGGGATGCGACTGTGACCGCTTTATGGAGATCTGGAACAACGTCTTCTCTCAGTTCAATAACGACGGAAACGGCAACTACACCGAGCTGGCACAAAAGAACATCGACACGGGTATGGGACTGGAGCGTCTCGCCTGCGTGATGCAGGGCGTGGACAACCTTTTCGAGGTCGATACTGTCCGCAAGATCCTCAATACCGTTTGCGCCATCTCGGGTAAGACCTACGGTGAGAACGCCAAGGACGACATCTCGATCCGCGTTGTCACCGACCATATCCGAAGCGCTACCTTTATGATCTGCGACGGCGTCATTCCCTCGAACGAGGGACGTGGCTACGTGCTTCGCCGTATCCTGCGCCGTGCCTGCCGTTTCGGCAAGCTTCTCGGCATTGACCGCGCTTTCCTTTGCGAGCTCTGCGAGGTCGTTATCGGTGAAAACATCGGTGCTTACCCTGAGCTTGGCGACAAGAAAGCATATATCCTGAAGGTCATCTCGACCGAGGAAGAGCGCTTTGACGCAACCATCGACGCGGGACTTTCGATCCTCGCAGGTCTTATTGAGGAAACCGAAAAGGCAGGTACGACCGTTATTTCGGGCGAGGATGCCTTCCGTCTGTACGACACCTTCGGCTTCCCGCTGGACATCACGCGTGAGATCGTTGAGGAAAAGGGACTTTCCATTGATGAAGAAAAATTCACGGCTCTGATGAAAGAACAAAAGGACCGCGCAAGAGCCGCACGCGGCAATATCGGCGGCTGGGATGAGAGCTCGAAGAAGATGCTCGCATCAATTGAAAAAACGGCATTCTGCGGCTACGATCAGCTCGAAGCCGAAGCAAAGGTCATCGCTATCATTGTTGATGGCGAGAACGTCGATACGCTCTCCGAGGGCGACGCAACAATCGTTCTCGACAAGACTCCCTTCTACGGCGAGGGTGGCGGACAGATCGGAGACGAAGGAATGCTCTCGTCCGACAAAGCAACGCTGACCGTTACCGATACCAAGAAGACCGACGGCATTTATCTGCACGAGGTTACGATCACCGAGGGTGAGGTCAAGCTTGGCGATACCCTCAAAGCAACGGTCGGAGCAAAGTCGCGCCGCGCGACGATGCGCGCGCACTCGGCGTGCCACCTTTTGCAGGCGGCGCTTCGCGAGGTGCTTGGAGATCACGTCGAGCAGGCGGGTTCTTCGGTAGCCCTCGATCATACGCGCTTTGACTTTACGCACTTTGCCGCAATGACGGCAGAGGAGATCACCAAGGTCGAAGCTCTTGTCAACGCGTATATTCTCTCTGCGCTTGAGATCACGATGAACGAAATGCCCATCGACGAAGCAAAGAAGCTTGGTGCGATGGCGCTCTTCGGAGAAAAGTACGGCAAGGTCGTTCGCGTCGTCAAGATGGGCGATGCTTCGATCGAGCTTTGCGGCGGTACACACCTGAAAAACACGTCTGAGATCGGTCTCTTCAAGATCATCTCCGAAGCATCGGTTGCCGCAGGTGTACGCCGTATTGAAGCAGTCACGGGTGAGGCAGTGCTCGCACTCCTTGCCGACACGCAGGCACTTGTCGCAAAGACGGCGGCAGAGCTTCGCGTACAGAAGACGGCAGAGATCGCAGACCGTGCCGCACAGCTTCAGCACGAGCTCCACGCAATGAAAAAAGAAATGGAAGCGATGAACGCAAAGCTCGCCGCAACCAAGCTTGATAGCATTCTCTCGGGAGCAAAGACGGTTGGCTCGGTCCGCCTCGTTACGGCAGTACTCGAAGAACTTCAGCCCGACGCAGCAAGAAGTCTTGCCGATGAGATCAAAGCGAGATACGACGACATCGTTGCCGTACTTGCGCTGAACACCCCCGAAAAGCTCAACTTCCTCGCTGTGGCAGGTAAGAATGCCGTAGCAGCAGGTGCACACGCAGGAAAGCTGGTCGGAGCAGTAGCTCAGATCACGGGCGGTAAGGGCGGCGGACGTCCCGACAACGCAATGGCAGGCGGTCAGGACCGCGCAAAGATCGGTGAGGCGCTCGCTTCTGCTGAGTCGGTACTTGGCACAATGCTGAAATAATCAGTTACATTGAGAAAAACAGAAAAGGAACAGATATTCTCTGTTCCTTTTCCCATCTTTTCGCTCTTTCCTTAAAATTCCAAAAAGTTTCTCGTTTTTTGTTTACAAATTAAATATAATATGGTATAATTATATAATAGGGATTTTATCTTTTCCCTGTTCTCAAAAATACAAGAATGAGAATGCTTTGATGAAAGGAGCATCGTCATGTCCAATAAAAAATTCGATCTCTTTCATAGGATCGAGGAGCTTCCATCGCGTCTGTACATTATTCTGGCATTGGTCGCGATGGCACTCCA